>JAMFSL010000172.1 GCA_026225275.1 Puia dinghuensis | reverse complement strand
GTTGTCAAAACCGAATGTCTGTTCAAACATGGCAAGCTCCAGGGGGATGCGCGCGATTATGATGACGATGGAAAATTGGCCTCCATCTTTCATTATGAGAACGACATCTTACAAAAGACGCAATTTTTTGATAAGGCCGGCGCCTCACTGGGGCAGGCGCAGCGCGACCATAAGTTATTGCAACTGACATTCTATACGCCTGACGGAACAAAAAAAACACAGGCTACCTACAATGAGAAGGATGATATTACGGGCACGGAAACTTTTTATACGCCTTCCGGAGCCGTGGATGAAACGGACGAATACGTCGATGGAAAAATACAGGGGCCGGTTATTTCTTATTATCCCGATGGAACAAAAAAAATAGAAAATGATTATGTCGACGGGAAATTAAACGGCTCTCATAAGTACTATTCCAGCGACGGCCGGCTGTCCAACCAGGGATGGTACAAGGATGATGAGGCCTGCGGATACTGGCTGTATTACAATCATCTGGGAGCGCTGACTGACAGTATATACTATAGGGCGGGCGCTATCAGCGGCTTCAAAGAATCCTATCAGCCCAGTGGGAAAAAGCAATATGAAACAAGGTACAGGTCCGGTTGGCTGCAGGAATGGGTACAGTTCGACAGCACCGGCAAAGCTTTACAGGACATGAACTTCCAGGATGGCACCGGCAAAGTACATCTCGTATTGCCCGACGGCAAGGTCTGGATCGAAGGCAGGTATATCCGGGGAAAGCTCGATGGACCCTATACCACCTGGTATCCGAATGGCAAAAAACTGGCCGAGGAATACTATAAAAAGGGATTACAGGATAGCAGCTATAAGGATTATTTTCATTCCGGACAGGTGTCAACGGAAGGCCACTATTACTATGACACTAAATCGGGTAAATGGAACTACTATTATCCGGATGGTAAGCTCAAATCTACCGAGGAATACGTGGATGGCAAGCTCGAAGGAAAACAGACTTATTATTTCGAAAACGGAAAAGCAGAACAGGAAACGACCTATAAAAATGGCGACAAAACAGGCCCCTTTTCACAGTTCGATCCCGATGGCACACTGCTATATGAACTAATGTTGAAGGAGGGCCGGGTTATGAGCTATACCTGGCTGGATAAGAACGGGGTTAAAAAACCGGTAACGCCGGTCGTGGCGGGATCCGCAAAAATAAAAGCCTATTTTCCCAATGGGAACGTAGCTGCCGAGATAGAATATAAAGATGACTATCTCGACGGATCATACAAGCTCTATTTTACCAATGGCCGGTTACGATTTCAGGATAGCCTGAAATATGGCGACGTGGAAGGCCGGTTTATCAATTATTACGACAATGGCCAGTTACAAGCCGAATATCTTTATCTGCATGGCAACCTGAATGGTCCTTATACAGAATATAATGAAAAAGGCGTCATTACGGAGAAAGGGTATTATTACGACGGAACGCCACATGGGGTCATCGAGCAGTTCGATGACAACGGGCATAGCAAAGAAAAAGGTTTTTATTACTATGGTAACTTATTATCGATAAAATGAAGTGTTGTATCCGTCTTTTTTACTGCCTGTTTGCCGTCAGCCTGTACTTTTCGTCCCGGGCGCAATCCCCGGATGTGATCCGGCAAAGATATCCCGGCGAAAATGCGGTGGTGCTGAATCATTCGATCGCCTATAAGATCAGTCTTCAAGGCGGACAGCCGGTTGTTCAAAGCGATGAAACACACCAGATCATGTACCTGGCCGCCAGTGCGGGCGCCTATCTTAGCAAATATGAGTTTACGCACAGCAGTTTCAACGAGCTGAAGCAGTATTCTGCTTATACCCGGACTGCATCTGATAAAAAAGTAAAGGTGGAGAACTTCACTACCACCGATAGTAAATCGGACGGCATCTTCTATGATGATGTAAAGGAGACCTCCTTCGATTTTCCCGATGTAACGCCCGGCGCCGTGGGTAACCTCGAATTATCCATTTTACATAAAGACCCGCATCTGTTGTCGCCTTTTTATTTTACCCGCGGCATTCCGGTTATCAGCTCTGCCTTAAAAATAACGTTCCCCAAAGGCATGTCCCTAAAATATATCGTGAAGGGCGATCATGCAGATAAAGTCATTTTTTCCAGTGAAGAAAGGCATGGGGAGGTCACCTATACTTTCCAGGTCAGGGATATGGAGGCGGAAAAATCGTATGCCGATGCTCCCGATGAAGACTGGTATGCGACCAAAGTCATTTTTTATATCGAAAAATACCGGGATGAAAATGGACAGGCCATCAATTATCTATCCAGTCCGGATGACCTGTATCGACTTGACCGTAGCTTTTTAAAGGATATCAATAAAACCATCAGCCCGGGACTTCGGCAGTTGGTGGATTCCCTGTGCCGGAATACGCATACGGACGAGGAAAAAGCGAGGAATATCTATGGATGGGTACAACAGCATATTAAATATATCGCTTTCGAACAGGGTATGGAAGGCTTTATTCCCAGGGATGCGAACCTGATCTGCACCCGGCGTTTCGGGGATTGTAAGGATATGAGCAGTATCCTGACTTGTATGTTGCGGACGGCCGGGGTACAGGCCTATTATACCTGGGTAGGGACAAGGGATCTCCCCTATACGTATACCGAAACACCCTTACCCATCGTGGATAACCATATGATCTGTACGATCAGGCTGGGTGATAAATATATTTTTCTCGATGGCACGGATCCGACCTGCGTGTTCGGGATGCCGACCGAGTTTATACAGGACAAGCAGGCTCTTGTAGCCATCGATGACAGCAGCTATAAGATATTGACGGTACCTGTCATGTCAAAGGAGACGAACAGGTTGACCGATTCGACCCGGTTGGAATTGACCGATCAGGGACTGAAGGGAAAAACCTGGGTGGACCTTACAGGCTATTATTCCATGCGTCTCCAGGGTATGCTGGCTTACATGAATGAAAAGGACTACCAGGAGTACATGAAAAACCGGTTTTTCAGAGGCTCCAATAAATTTCATCTCGATTCTTTTCAGGTTGTCAACCTCAATGACAAAGGCCATATCCGGTTAATAGCCAGCTTTACGCTGCAGGATTATGCCAAATACATCGACAATGAATGGTATCTGAACCTGAACCTGTTTAAATTCTATGTCCACGACGAAATCGACTATCCTAAACGAACGATGCCGATCGAATATAATTTCCTGGACAAACGCAACTATATCATCGCCCTGAAGATCCCTGAAGGTTATAAGGTAAGCTATCTGCCGGCCGGCAAATCCTATCACAATGCCGTCTGGGGTTTCGATCTCGGGTATGACCAAAAAGGCGACGAGCTTATACTGAGGCAGGAATTCGATAACGATCACCTGATGTTGCAGTCCGATCAATTTGCCGACTGGAATAAAGTGCTCGAAAATCTCTTTCCCCTTTATAAAGAAAGCATAACCCTCTCCAAAAAATAACGACCAACTTATGAAAAAAATATTTTTTGTCCTGCTGGCAATGAGCTCTATCGGCCGGATGGCCGCATTAGCGCAGACTGTGCAGCCGACCCAGCCGGCTATCAAGCTGGAAGTATGGAGTCCGAGCCCATCCCTGCATTCCATCGATGCCAGATATGCCAAAGAATCCGCCGTCATTCTGCTGGACCAAAGAAGAGTGGAATATACCGATCAGACAAAAGGCGACATGGTTATGTACAAGACCGTCCATCGGATCGTCAGGCTAAATGATGATAAAGGCATAGAGTCTTTTAATAAAATATACCTGGGTGTGACCGACAACAGCGATATCGTGGATATCCGCGCCAGGACGATCCTGCCGAACGGGAAGATCATCGAGATAGACAAGCAAAATATCAAGGACCTGAAGGAAGAAGATGGAAATATGTATAAGATCTTCGCGATGGAAGGTCTGGAAAAGGGTGCTGAAGTGGAATATTATTATACGTTCAAGCGGCCGGCTGTTTTTTTTGGCCGGGAGCAGTTGCAGGCAGGATTTCCGGTGCTGAGTTCCCGACTGGAGATCCTTACCCCTCAAAGGCTGCATTTTGAGCTAAAAGGTTACAATTGCGCAGCCAGGGTCACAGATACGGTATTGAATGACAAAAGACAATTTGCGACAGAGCTCGATACCATCAGCGGGGTGGAAGACGAAAAGTATGCCGCATACGAGGCTGATCTGGAAAGGATAGAGTACAAATTATCCTATAATACGGCAGTTAACAACGGCATCGTACGTCTGTTCACCTGGAATGAGCTGGCTAAAAGGATCTACACCGTATATGGAACTTTTAACGAGAAAGAGTTGAAAAGCACGGACGAGCTGATCCGCCACAATGGTTGGGGCCAGTTGGGATCCGAGCCTGCCAAAATCATCGCGGTAGAAAACTTCCTGAAAAAAAAGATTGCCACCCGTGAAGATATCAATTCGGACAATGCGGAAAATATAGAGTGGATCGTGAAGAACAGCATTGCCAGTAACCGGGGCGTCTTACGATTGTATGCCGCCATTTATAAAGAACTGGCGATCGAAGCGCAGATAGTGATGTCATGCGACCGTAGCAAATCCGTCATCGATAAAAGCTTCGAGAATTGGAACAGCACTTCCGAATTCCTGCTGTATTTCCCTGCAGAAAAAAAATTCCTGGCGCCTACGCTGACGGAGACGAGGTATCCCTGGATTGACCCTCTCTGGGGTGCGACAGATGCGCTGTTCTGTAAGACGACCACTATCGGAACATTTACAACGGCCATAGCAGAGATCAGGCCCGTTCCGCTCGAGGACTATACAGCATCCTTCAGCACAGTCGATTCCAAACTTAGCCTGAATGCCAGCCTCGATACGCTGCTGGTGGACATGAAGCTGGGGTATGGCGGGTATAGCGCCGGCAGCTATCGCGCTGCCTATACGCTGAGCAATCCCGAAGAACAGCGGACCTTTATCAAGAACATGGCAAAATTCGGTACGAATTCAGAAAACATCGTCAGCAGCAAGATCGAAAATGGCGATTTCGAAAGCTACAATGAGAATAAACCGTTTACGTTCGAAGCAACGATAAAAGCCAGCGAATTACTGGAAAATGCCGGCAATAAACTGCTGGTGAAGATCGGCGAGGTCATCGGCAACCAGACGGAAATGTACCAGGAAAAGCCGCGGCAGTTTCCGGTCATGATGTCTTATCCTCATACTGAGGAAAGAACGATCGAGCTGGTCATCCCTGATGGTTACATGATCAAGAATGCCAATGATCTGATCATCCACAATGACCATAGCGAGAACGGGGAGATCACCATGGGATTTTCTTCTGACTATAAAATAGAAGGCAATCTGCTGAAGGTCCACGTGATCGAACAATACCGGAAAGTCTCCTATCCACTCGGGGATTATGACATTTTCAAGAAAGTGATCAATACAGCGGCGGATTTTAATAAGATCGTGCTGGTGCTGGAAAAAAAGCAATAAATTAGAGGAAACTTCTCCTTTATGTATTCGCGTCGCAATTTTTTGCAGAAACTGACCGGCTCTGCCGTGGCCGCGTCCTTTATACCTGGCGTTTTATCAGCCGCGGCTTTGTCTGCCACTGCTGTGTCATCCGCCGGCTGCACCGGTGTTGATGGTCCCGTTCTGCGGGTGGCGATCCTGGGGCTGGGCAGTTATGGCACCCGGGTTGCCGATGCCATGCAGGCTTGTACCAAAGCTAAACTGGTCGGCGTCATCAGCGGTACCCCGGCTAAAATTCCGGTCTGGCAGGCCAAGTACAACATCCCGGCTAAGAACTGTTACAACTACGACAACTTCGACCAGATCAAAAACAATCCCGATATCGATGCAGTATATGTTATTACGCCTAACGCTACCCATAAGGACTTTGTGATCCGTGCAGCCAAAGCCGGCAAGCAGGTGATCTGTGAAAAACCGATGGCCCTGACTGCGGCCGAGTCCCGGGAAATGATCGATGCGTGCAAGGCGGCAGGCGTCCATCTGCTGGTGGGATACAGGATGCATTTCGAGCCCAAGACATTAGAGGTGATTCGGATGAGGAATGCGGGGGAATTGGGCAAAATACGCTTTTTTCAAGGGTTGTCAGGATTCAACAGTGGCGACCCCAATCAGTGGCGGCGCAATCCGAAACTTTCCGGCGGCGGGTCATTGATGGATATCGGGATCTATTCCGTCAATGGCGCACGCTATATGATAGGAGAAGAACCCAGTTGGGTCACGGCGCAGGAAACGAAGACAGACCCGGCCAGATTCGTCCCGGGCATCGATGAGACTATCCAGTTCCAGCTGGGATTTCCCAGCGGGGCCGTGGCTTCCTGTCTGTCGACTTATAACATGGATAACCTCGACAGGTTCTTCCTGGATGGGACGGCAGGGTATGCCGAACTTCTGCCTGCTACCGGATATGGACCCACTAAGGGTCGCACTAATAAAGGCGAGCTGACGCAGCCCGATACTGTACACCAGACTGTCCAGATGGATGAGATGTCCGGCATTCTCCTGCAGGGTCATAAGCCGGTGGTGCCGGTCGACGGGGAAGAGGCGTACAGGGATGCGGTCGTCGTCGATGCGATATACCAGGCGGCGAAGACGGGACAGAAGGTTCAATTGAAAGGATAATTGATCATCAATGGAATATCCCTATACCTCCAAAAGGATCGGCGCAACGCTGATCGATTATACTCTTGTCTATAGCCTGAGCTTCTACTACATTTTTGCAGCCGGGACCAGGAATGACAGGGGAGCCTATGAAGTAGACGGCCTACCCGCTTTTGTACCGGTCGCTTTCTGGTTTGTATACTTCATCATTACTGAGCGATTCATGGGCGGCACTCTCGGGCATCATATTTTCAAGCTTAAAGTTGTATCGATGGATGGTAAAGATCTTACATTCGGACAGGTCTTTTTACGCAGGATCTGTGATACGCTGGAAATTTCATGGTGTTTCGGGTTTATCGCTTTCTTATTGGTCAGATCCAGTACCTATAATCAACGACTGGGTGATCAGGTGGCTAAAACCCGCGTCGTCGGCAAGGAAGATATCAATCCGGAGGTTAAGTTTGACTTCGAAGAGGGTTGAATTATTGCAAGAGTTGACGATTCAACAGTATATCTTTCGAAAGAGATTCAATAATAAAAATTAGTGTGTATTTTCTTTTAATTTCTCAGCAATCTGGAGACTATCCTTCACCCACACAGGGCAATTCGGTGCCCATTCGGTAACGATGCTCGATAATTGATTCGGCTATGTCATGACCGCCCTCCCGAACCCGGGCCTGTACACGGATTTTATTGAGTTCCACATCCTTGGTCCCTAGGAAAAACAATACCGTCTCGTATCCATTTTTCCGCATCAACGCTATCCAATCATAATCGGATGATTTCGAAAGATTACTTTCGATCATGAAATCCTTTCTATCCTGGATAAGTATTCTCATTCTTTCTCTGGCCAATTGTTCCCCTTTAGCAATATTTTCCGGGTTATATCCACCCAGTTCACGAAGCACGATTGTATCTATATTGATAAATGGGATTTCGGGATTAACTTCAATATTTTCAATCCCGGTTTGATACCACGTAGTCTTGCCTACTCCGTTAGCACCACCGAGTATATACAAGGTGGGCATTGCTTATTTCTTTTGGGCAGCTTTGACAATAGTCTTTTGGCCGGTGCGGGGATCTTCCTTAATGATATTACCATTTTCTTCGTAGGCAATAAAACTGCCGAGGCGAATGGCTCTGGAGCGCACAAAGGTTTGGACAGCCTTGCTCATGGTTGGAGTATCAAAATTTACTTGCACCTTTTCCATAATACGAAGATACGTTTTTCTGACGATAAAAAAGAGGACTAATGCAGGAGGCTTCCTGAAGAAAGGAGTCGAATTCGATCCCTTCGCTTATCCCGCCCTTATTCCGATTTTAAACTCTTCACGGGATTCGCCAGCGCGGCCCGGATAGCCTGGATACTGACAGTGAGTAAGGCCAGCAGTAAAGCCCCACAGCCGGTGACGGCAAAGATCCACCAGGTGATGGATGCCCGGTAGGTATAGTTCTGCAACCAGCCATGCATGACATACCATCCCACGGGGATCGCCACCACACAGGCGACCGCCACCAGCTGAATGAAGTCTTTCGACAGCATGCCCCACAGATTAGTCACGGAGGCGCCCAGCACCTTGCGAATGCCGATCTCTCTGGTCCGTTGTTCCGCTACGAAAGAAGCCAGGCCGAATAAACCGATACTACTGATAAACACAGCCAGCACTGTGAAGAATATCGCCAGTTTACCGATCCGTTCTTCTGCCGCAAATTTCGCCGTGTATTCGTTGTCCGCGAACAGGTAGTCGAAAGGTACCGCGGGAAGGATCGTTTTGAAGGTTGCTTCGATCTTGGTTACCGACTCATGGGCGCTCCTGTTGGGGTTCAGCCGGAAGAGCATCCAGTTGACATTCTCATAATCCATAAAATATATCGTCGGCCGCACATTGTCGTAAGGCGATTCCATCAGCATATTTTTTGCCACGCCAATGATAGTGAATCGCCTGTTCCCTCCATTAGCCCATTTGACCATAGTACCAACGGGATCTTTCAATCCCATGAACTTCACCGCCGCTTCATTGACGATGATAGAAGCTGAATCGGTCCTGAACCCAAGCTGTCGCGAAAAGTCCCTGCCCTGGCTGATCGTCCACCCGATTGTCTTACCAAATTCATGGGTCACCCATATGGTACCAAAATCCGCGTCGACATTGGGATCATACTCCGGCCACTCGAACCCGTCATTGGTGGTCCACACCTCGGTCATCGGGCTGGATGATTCGGCCAGCTCTGCGATGGCCCCCGTCTTTTTCAGCTCGTCCCGCAATACATCGAATTTCCCGTAATAGTCATGGGATTTCATCGTGACCATCATCAGGCCATCCCTGTTGTACCCTATCGGTCTATCCCTGGAATACAGGATCTGCCGGTAGACGACGATCGTGCCGATGATCAGGGTAATAGATATAGTAAACTGCAGCACCACCAGCGCCTTGCGGGGGACAGCCGCCAAGCGGCCCACTTTAAAGGCCCCTTTCAATACCTTGACGGGCCGGAAAGAAGAAAGGTATAAAGCAGGATAGCTGCCGGCAATGATGGCGGTTATCGCGGTGAAAGCCAATCCCAACAGCCAGAATACCGGATTTGTCCACGGCATGGTCATATTTTTATCAGCGACCTTGTTAAACCAAGGCAGGATGACTTGCACCAGGCCCAAAGATAGCCCGAACGCCAGGATGACGACCAGCAAAGATTCACTGTAGAACTGGCCGATCAGCTGCGACCGCAGCGAGCCGATAGATTTTCGGATACCGACTTCCTTTGCCCGCCGTTCCGATCGTGCCGTGCTGAGGTTCATGAAATTGATACAAGCGAGCAGCAGGACGAATACACCCACAGTGCCGAATAACCGCACATATTCAATAAGGCCGCCTGTCTGCCGGCCGTCGTCGTCCCAATGCGAGCGAAGATGCCAGTCTGCCATCGGAAAGAGGAAAAGGACCGTCTTGAGCTTCTTGTCTTCGGGTGCCACATTGGCCTGCTTGAAACCGGCAATTTTCTGATTGACAACATCGATATCGGCATGATCGGCCAGTTGTACGAAGAGTTGAAAGCTATTGTTGTCCCATTTATTGACCGAGTTGCGGATCCAGTCCGCCGAAGTCACATAGAGATCCCAGGGAGCGATAAACGTAACGCTCCTGAATTCACTGTTGTAAGGGAGGTCTTCGTATATGCCGGTCACTGTAACGTCGAGTTGGTTGTCTATCCGTATATTTTTCCCGAGCGGGTCGGTATGACCGAACAGGGCCTTTGCCGTCGAGGCGGAGAGCAAAATAGAGTGAAGGTCGTTCAACGCGTTGGGCCCGCCTTCCTGCATCCGCAGGGATAGCATGGCAGGCGCATCCTTGTCCATGAAGAGGCCTCCCATGGTAAGTTTGCTGTCACCCACCGTGAGGATATGCTGGTTTTCGGCAGAGGCCATCACGACATATTTGAAATCACCCCCATAATGGGCACGAAGCCCCGGTCCGACGGGATAGGACATAACGGTATTAACCTCTCGTCTGCCATTGGAAGACTGCGTCTGCACGACTTTGGCGATACGTTCGTAGTGCGTATGATAGTGATTGAATGATATTTCATCGTTGATCCAGAAGCCGATCAGGAGCGCCACGGCCATGCCGGCGGCCAGACCGCCGATATTGATCAGGGAGGAGGATTTACTCCGGAAGAGGTTGCGCCAGGCAACGATAAAATAGTTTTTCAGCATACTGATCCGCCACCAAGGAGATGCCAAAAATACAGTCGTTTGTTAATCAATCAATTGGATAGTTTTTACCGCTGGCAGCTTGTCCGCATTCGGACGCTGGCTGTCCGCTACAGCGCATCTACATCCGGGATGATGACGACACTGCGGAATTTCCTGTCATTGTGGAGGATAGTGGTCTGCTGTCGGATCATCTGCTTGGCAAAGGAAATAGTGTGCCCGTCCTTGGGCAGTTTGAGCATAAATTCCATCAGGTATTGATTGCGGACGCGGGCGATGACGGGTTCGGCGGGACCGATGAGATAATTGGGAAATTCCTTCTTAAAGCTCATGGCAAACAATTTGGCTGCATCCGTGACAATGTTCTTGTCGCGATGCCGAAAGGTCACCTGGATGACACGGGAAAAAGGGGGATAACCGAATTGCTGGCGAAAGGGCAGTTCGTTGTTAAAGAACAACTGGTAGTCATGCGCCCGGACATAGGATAGTATGGGATGAGCCATATCTGCCACCTGGATCAGCACCTTCCCTTCCCCATCCTTACGGCCGGCGCGGCCGCTAACCTGTTCCATCAACTGAAAGGCGCGTTCATTGGCGCGGAATTCCGCGAAATGAATGATGCTATCGGCATCGAGGATACCGACAAGGTTCACATGCTCGAAGTCGAGTCCTTTGACGACCATTTGCGTTCCCACCAGGATATCGATCCTTTGCTGTTCGAACTGCTGGATCAGCGTATCATGGGCCGTCTTTCCTCTTACACTGTCGATGTCCATGCGGGCAATGCGGGCTTTGGGGAAGACTTCTTCAAGGTGTTCTTCTATCCTTTCCGTGCCGAAATTTCGCTGAACAAAGCGGTGATTGCCACAGGCAGCGCAGGTCTGTACAGGCGGATATACGGTCCCGCAATAATGACAATGCAATTTGTTGGTCAGCTTATGAAAATTCAGCGATACATCACAGTTGCGACATTGAGGTATCCAGCCGCAGACTTCGCATACCTGGTAGGGTGAGTAACCGCGGCGGTTCTGAAAAAGGATCACCTGCCGGCCTGCAGCCAGCGATCTTTCAATCTCGGCGTGCAAAGGAGGGCTAAGGATCGGTTTGCCATGATCACGGCTGCCGGTCAGCGGATCATCTGATGATGAGGGCTTGTCGTTCGGCAGCGGCTCGCCGGCGGAAAAAAGATCGCGTGCGGGCTGACCTTTGGTGATAGTTATAGCGCCCGAAGGCGACGGTACGGAGGGAACAGGTATGGCACGGCGTTGATGAGCGGAAGGGTGGGCGCCGCCTGCCCGGAGCGGTTTGGTATCGATGAGGAAAATCTCGGGCATCGGCACATTACCATAGCGTTCATTCAGTGCCACCAGGCCATATTTACCCGTGCTTGCATTGTAATAAGATTCAACGGAAGGCGTGGCACTGCCCAGCAACACCCTGGCGCCGAAGAGCGAAGCATAATAAATAGCCGCATCCCGTGCATGGTAGCGGGGAGCAGGCTCCTGCTGCTTATAGGACGGGTCATGTTCTTCGTCGGCAATAATGAGGCCCAGTTGGGCGAAGGGCAGGAAAATCGCCGAGCGCGCTCCCAGGATCACCTTTAGCTCTCCTGTCCTGATCTTATTCCAGGTTTCCAGCCGTTCATTCTGGCTGAATTTACTGTGATAAATGCCAACATAGCCGCCGAAATGCTTTTGCAGCCGCCGGATGATTTGCGAAGTGAGCGCTATCTCCGGTAGGAGGTAAAGAACCTGCTGCCCTTTGCGGATAGCGGCTTCGATCTGGCGGATATAGATCTGGGTTTTGCCACTGGATGTCACGCCATGCAGGAGACAGACCGAACGCTGGTTGAAAGCTTCGTCGATGCCGTCGTTAGCCGTCTGCTGTGCCGGCGACAAGGTGAAGTCGATAGTGATATCCCGGGGAAGATAGGTGGCCCGGTCGACGCTGCGACGCTCGATACGAAGGATCTGTTTGTCGACCAACCCTTTCAGTTGTTCACTGCTGGCGCCCGATTTCTTCAGCAACTCCGGGCGAGACACTTCGCCGACGGTCTTCTGCAAATGGAGATATGCCAGTAATAATTCCAACTGTTTCGGCGCACGTTCCCAATTATTGAGGATATCCGCTAGCTTTTCTTCTGCGGCGTATTCGGGGTTGAGGAGAACATAGTTTTCCTTCTTAGGCGAATAGGTCTCTTTCAGCGCCTCCCAGACAAAGCAGACCTTTTTTTCGATCAGCCGTTTGATCACAGGATACACGTGAGAAGAGTCCAGGATTTGCTGTACTTCCGCCAGTTTGAGTTCCTTTTTGATCTGCAGAGCTTCGGCCACCAGAAATTCGTCATTGTCGAGATGGGTGAAATCATCGCCTGTTTCCTCATTAAAAACCAGGATCGTTTCGCTGCTCAGTTTGAAGTGAGCGGGCAGGGCGGCTGCCATGACCTCGCCTTCGCTGCAGAGGTAATAGTCGGAAATCCATTCCCACAGTTTTTGCTGGGCGGGGTGAAGGATGGGTTCGGCATCGAGCAGGTTGCCGATGGGTTTAGGTTCGAAGGCGGCGGGTTTGTCGTTGTGCAGGCGTTTGACGATGCCGGCATATTTTTTATTCCGAAGCTCGACCTCTACCCGGCAGCCTTCTTTGATCTGGGCACGCCATTGTTCAGGTATTGACCAGGTGTAATTAGTGGGTAAGGCCAGGGGTATGATGACTTCGGCATACATGGAGGTGCAAATTACGATAAATTGGCGGGTCGCGGGGCGACATTAATTGGTTGCCGGATCGTGAAAAAGTTCTCCGCTTTTTGATTTTTGGAATGAATAATTTTATGGTGTCGCAAAATGCGACTCCTTGATCTTAACCTTAAAACCAATCTTATGACAGAGGTAAAAAGTGAATTGATCCTGTCGGATGAGATATTAATCAGTAAGATTTATTATATCCGGGGGTGCAAAGTGATGCTGGACAGGGATCTGGCAGAATTATATGGGGTCGAACCCATAAAGCTAAGACAGCAGGTGAAACGGAACAAAGAGCGTTTTCCAACCAACTTCATCTTTCAACTAACTGAAGATGAGACAGATAGCATGGTATCACAAATTGTGATACCTTCCAGGCAACACTTGGGCGGTCATCTTCCCTATGCTTTTACAGAGCACGGGGTATTAATGCTGGCGAATGTATTACGCAGCAAAACAGCGACGCAGGTGAGTGTTCGTATCATCGAGATTTTCGTAAAGATGCGGGAGATGCTATCGACTCATACGGATATTCTGCTGAAACTGGAACAATTGGAGAAGAAAGTAGATGCCCATGACGGAGATATACAGGCAATTTTTAAATACCTGAAACAGTTTCTTATTCCAGTGGAACAGGCTGAACGGCGACGAGTAGGTTTTCGAAGACCGGAAGAAGAGCACTAGCCAACCCTGTTTAGGTAGTAGGCAATGGAGACTATTGTATCCACGAAGCATCATAACGTAGGAGCCCTTCTTCCATCTGTTGGTAGACCCGGGCTTTGAGCAGGGGAAGGTCGGCGGCAGTCAGACCCTGGACAGCAATTTCAGGCAGGAAGATGGCCCGGGTAGAGCCGGGGCGAAGCGAAAATATCGTTGAATAATGCATCCGGTCATAGGTGTCGAGGAAGAGGATCGGCTGCAGCGGCGTTTGGGTCTCGATAGTAATGCGGAAAGCGCCATCGTAGAACCTGGCCAATGGCTGGTGAGTCTCGTTGAAGGTGCCTTCCGGAAAAATGAAGACGGAAAGATCGCTGGCCAGCATAGATTTCAATTCACGAACGCTGCGCGATCTGCCGCTGTCGGTGGTCCTGTCTACCAGCACGACGGCCCGGCTATAAATATAGCCGAAGAAGGGAAATTTCGTCATTTCGGCCTTGCCAAGGATACGGAAGGAATTGCGGCGGATGGCCTTTAGGATCAGCGGAATATCCAGGTAAGAGATATGATTGGCGACAAAAACATACTGTTTGCGGGCATCCAGCGTGGACTCGTAGATATTGGCATGGCGGATGCCGACGAGCGCAAGCCAGACACTGTCCCAATAATGGCAGGCCTTGTAGATCCTGTCACCCCCTCTTTTTTCATCCTGCAGCGAGAAGACAATGACGAAAGGCATAACGCAGAACATCCCGGCTATGAACACCAGGAGGGCATAGATACAATAAAGCCACCAAACAGGTTTGATCAATTGACGCATAGCAATCGGGTTCAGGCCTTTGCAGGACAACGGTCGAAAATAGGGATTAATTGCGCAGAGTGATCGGATGTTGATTTGGGTTAAGATTTGCCCTGCGGGCCGTATCTTTGCGGACTGATGAACGATAGTCAACATAAGACGGTAGCCTTTCATACGCTGGGATGCAAGCTCAACTATTCGGAGACATCCGGTCTCTCGAGGATGCTGGAGAATGAGGGTTTTAGCCGGCGGGAATTCGATGAGCACGCCGATGTGTATGTCATCAATACCTGCTCGGTGACGGATAATGCCGACAAGGAGTGCCGCTATCTCGTGCGGAAGATCCAGCGGCAGGCGCCGGAGAGCCTGGTGGTGATCACGGGTTGTTATGCACAGCTAAAGCCGGCCGAGATCGCGGCAATACCCGGTGTGGACCTCGTCCTTGGTGCGGCAGAGAAATTCAACCTGGCCGCCCACCTTCGGGAATTATCCAAGGGCGATCCCACCAAGATCTGCAGCTGCGATATCGAAGCGGTCAGCGGGTTTCACGCTTCTTATTCTCTCAATGACCGGACGCGGACCTTCCTGAAAGTCCAGGATGGATGTGACTATAACTGCTCATTCTGTACTATCCCGCTGGCCAGGGGCAAAAGCCGGTCGGGTACGATCGACAGTACGGTAGCCACGGTGCGGGAACTTGCAGCCCGCGGAGACGTGAAAGAAATTGTGCTGACAGGGGTCAACCTGGGAGATTTCGGGAAAGGCCCTGATGGAGCCGGCGGAGAGCGCGGATCCACTGACATCCGGGATGAGAATTTTTTCGACCTGATGAAAGAACTGGATCTTATCGAAGGCATCGAACGTTACCGGATTTCTTCGATAGAACCCAACCTGCTGACACCGGAAATGATCGAATGGGTGGCCCGCAGCCGACGGTTCATGCCGCATTTCCATATACCCTTACAGAGTGGCAGCAATGCCATTCTCGGGTTGATGCGGCGCCGGTATAAACGGGAACTCTATGCGGAAAGGGTGCGGTTGATCAGAGAGGTCATGCCACATTGTGCCATCGGAGTGGATGTCATCGTCGGTTTTCCCGGCGAAACTACCGACCATTTCAAAGAAACGGTCGAATTCCTGCAGGAACTGGACGTCTCCTATTTGCATGTGTTCACCTATTCCGAACGCGATAATACCCGGGCCCTTGAGATCCGGCCGGTGGTTCCGGTGGCGGAGCGCACCGAACGCAACAAATTACTGCGAAATTTATCGTATATGAAAATGCAATCTTTCATCCGCCGACATGAAGGACAGACCCGGAAAGTGTTGTTGGAAGGACATGTGACAACAACGATGATGGAAGGGTACACCGATAATTATATAAAGGTGACCACCCCTTATCGCGAGGAGTGGGCCAATCGCATATTAGACTGGAAATTATAGGGACAGTGGGGCAACTTCTACCGATATCGGGCCGTATGATTATACAGAACAATGAGGCACGAGAATTGTTATCTTTGTGAGGATCTACTATGCGAAAATTCCAGGTGACCATACAATTTGAGATGAACGATGAATTCGCGGCATTGGTGCCGCCACATCGTACCTATATCAACCGGCTGATCGAAAAAGGTATCATCGACCACTATGTCGTGACCATGGAAACGCAACGAGTCTGGATCACATTTTCTGCCGAGGACAAAAAAGATGTAGTGAAATATCTGTCCAAATCCCCTCTCTTTAAATACTGGACCTACGAGATCGATGAGCTGTTCATGGTGGATGGCCTTCATTACAGGCTGCCGGTGGTGCAGTTGAATTAAGATTTCTTCGTCGCTTTTTTGGATGTTGGCTTTGCCTGTTTGGACGGGGGCTTTACTTTTTCTTCTTTTAAGGAAGGTTGCGCCAACGACCATGCCGGTTTGTGCTTCAACACCTTTTCATAAATGGAACAGCCTGGCTGGTGTGCGCCCGGAAGATAACCGGAACTCATCAGGAATTCTCCTACAATTTCCCCACCGGTGAACCGGAAGGTCGATTTGAAAAGCTTGACCCATTCTTCCTTACTCAACGGATGATGGTGATCGAGCCATTTCCTGAACGAGCCATATTCCTTCTGTATGGCCTTGATCTTTTTGGCATTTTCAATCGTCGCTTCGATCTTCAACCGGTTGCGGATTATGCCGGCGTCTGCCAGCAGACGATCTTTCTGGCGCTGGCCATAACCAGCCACCTTGTCGATGTCGAAATTGTCGAAGGCCTGAAAGAAATTATCCTTTTTTTTCAGGATCGTCGTCCAGGAAAGACCGGCCTGGTTGATCTCCAGTATCAACCGGGCGAACAGATCATTGTCATCCTTGATGGGGAAGCCGTATTCATGATCATGATAATGGATATGAACATTGCCCTTTTCCAGGGTCAATACGAGTGCGCAATAACCAGTCAGTTTTTCCATGGTGGGTAACTATAGATGTTAAATATACTATAGATTTGCTTTCCTTTTAATTTTACCGCCATGTCAAGAACCGCCTACTGCTATCTGCTGCCCGCATTCGTTGTATTATCTGTTGCCGCATTCGGGCAGACCAGTGCCGGGTTGCCGGAGATCCCGAAAGGGCCGGGCTATGATCCTCATGCTTTGTTTGCACCCGGATTTGATGGCGACCTTCATCTCGCCACCCGGTCGGCGAACGGCGCCCCCTCCCCTTCTTACTGGCAGAACCGCGCCGATTATACGCTGGCGGTAAAACTGGATACGATGACGAACGTCATGGCGGGGTCGGACATGATCAGGTATACCAACAACAGCCCCGACAGCCTGCATTCATTGTGGCTGTACCTCGAACAGCAAACGTATCGCTCCGATGCCCGATCGAATTACTATACGACACCCGCCGCCGACAAGCATACAGAAGGTTATCAGCTGGAATCGGTAAAGGTGCAACAAGGCGACATCACGATGGATGCCGATTATATCATTACAGACACCCGGATGCAGATCCGATTGCGTCAGGCTTTGGCGGGGCGGGGCGGGAAGATTAGCATCATCATCCGCTATCATTATGTGGTGCCTGGCGATTTCGGCGGCCGGACAGACTATGTCGAGACGCGTAATGGCAAGATTTACGAGATCGCCCAGTGGTATCCGAGGATGTGCGTGTATGACGACAGGGGTGGCTGGAATACGCTTCCGTTTTTGGGCAGTGGTGAATTCTATTGCGAATACGGAGATTTCGATTACCGGGTGACCGTGCCCTGGGACATGATCGTAGCCGGTTCGGGCGAATTGCAAAACCCACAGGAAGTGCTGACGGCCCGTGAGGTTTCCCGATTGAATGCGGCCCGGGCCAGCGACGCCACCGTCATGATCCGGGATGCGGCAGAAGTAGGCAGTACTTCAAGCCGTCCCGTTCAGCAGGGTACTTTGACCTGGCATTTCAAGATGTACAATACCCGGGATGTAGCCTTTGGCGCCTCACGCGCCTATATCTGGGATGCGGCGCGCGTCAACCTGCCGGAAGGCAAAAAGTCCCTGGCCATGTCCGTCTATCCGGTGGAAAGCGCCGGTGCGGATGCCTGGGGCCGGGCGACGGAATACCTGAAGGTTTCGATGGAATATTTTTCCGCTCAGTGGTTCACCTACCCTTATCCGGTAGCCATCAACGAAGCTGGCATTGCCGGCGGGATGGAATATCCTGGGATCGTGTTCGACGGGATCACGGATAAAGGAAAGGAATTATATTGGGTGACGGCCCATGAGATCGGGCATAACTGGTTCCCCATGATCGTGGGCAGCGATGAACGTACCTACGGATGGATGGATGAAGGATTCAACACCTTCATCGATGTCTATGCTTCCGATGCTTTCAATAAGGGCGAGTTTTCCCCTAAACGCGATGGGGAATATGCACCCGGGGGCGGCAATCCGGTCGATGAGATCCTGCCCTTATTGAAAGACCCCGAAGCGCCGGTGATGCTGACCCGGGCAGATGCCATTCCGGAGAAGTACCGGCATCCGATGGTGTATTTCAAGCCAGCCCTGGGGCTGGTACTGCTAAGGGAGCAGATATTGGGCAAGGATCGCTTCGACTACGCTTTCCGTCAATATATCCGTCATTGGGCCTATCGTCATCCCGGACCCAACGACTTTTTCCGGACGATGAATAATGAGGCCGGAGAGGATCTATCCTGGTTCTGGCGGGAGTGGTTTGTCCACAATTGGAGCCTGGACCTGGCGGTGCAGGGCGTGCATGCCGATGGTGCCGGTGTCGATGTAACCATTGCTAATCTGGATCAGATGGCGATGCCGGCCGTGCTGGAACTGGTATGGAAGGACGGGGCGAAGCAACGGGTTTCGCTGCCGGTGGAGACCTGGTTACAGGGCGGTACCCGGACGCTGCATTTTCAGTCAACCCTGCCTTTGGCGGCGGCTACTATCGATCCCGACCATGCATTACCAGATGAAAACAGAGTAAATAACAGTTGGGGAACAGGTAAAACCAATTGATTTATAGCAGATTATCCATTTATCAACATTTTTTCAAAATATTTGCAATTTCCGGTTATAAAGCATTCCGCTGCTTGTACTATTATATGTAAGCAGTTCTTTGAAAAGGCGGAAAAGTAAAAATAGCAGATTCCAAATCCTGAAAAGCCGTTGATCGTACCTTTTGAAAACCCTATGATCCAATCCTTGAAATAACCCAATAGAGTCAATCCCTGAGAACCAACCATCCAATCCTTAAAAACCACTTGTCCATCCGATCCTTGAGAAAGTTGAAAAACCCTTAAAATTCAATCCCTGAAAAACATTGGAATCCAAGTCCTGAAAAAACCGACCCCGAACAAATCCTTGAATAACCTGAAGAAATTATCAAAAAATTCCTCTAGAACCTGAATATTTTAAATCCCCGTTCGGGACTGATCTGTCTCCCTTTTCCGCCTTTTCCTTCTTTTTTTCATCCGTTTCCTTCTTGCTATTATCCATTTCTTCTTTTTTCACCCGATTTCTCATTTCTCCCACTTTACGTCATGACTCCGGCAAAATACCAGAAAATGATTGACTATTTCGATATATATCAATCCCAGGGGCAGATACCCGACAAAGGCCCTTTCTCCGGCAATGCCGAGATGGAAAGGGAATGGAAGCTGATCCTTTTGGCTGTTGAAGCCATTCAGTCCGATGCTATCGCCGCCCGTGTCCGGGCAGCCCGGCTTTCCCCATCCCATTGGAGTTTAGAGGACTGATTTCCAATAATTTTTGACAATTTTTGCTTTAAAAAGGGCAAAAAATTTTGTAGAAATATTAATGCACTTATCTTTGCACTCCTTTCAACGGAAAAGTCCGCTAAAGGGAATGGGAGTTTAGCTCAGCTGGTTCAGAGCATCTGCCTTACAAGCAGAGGGTCGGCGGTTCGAACCCGTCAACTCCCACT
>JAMFSL010000171.1 GCA_026225275.1 Puia dinghuensis | reverse complement strand
TCCTGGGTCAGGGGCGGCCCTTTTTTGCGGGGTTGCGGGACAGGGTGCCGCTGGCGTTGAAAGATACGCGGGCCTTCAGCAGCGGTGTGGTGGGGCTGCATTACCGGGTGCTGGGAAGGTAGCCCCGGGGAGAGGGTCCCCGGGGAGGAAAAGGGTCGTCGGGTTAATCAGCCTTTAAGCTTTTGATCGGGTTGGCCAGCGCGGCGCGGAACGTCTGCAGGCCGATGGCCAGGCAGGTGACGAAGATGGTCGTACCTATTGCGACGGGGAAGACCCACCAGCTAAGAGTAGTGCGGTAGGCAAAATCATCCAGCCAACGGTGCATGAAAATACCGGCGACGGGTCCTGCGATGAGGAAGGCGATGAGGCATAGGCTTAAAAAATCTTTAGATAGGATGAAAGAGATATTCCCGAGGGAGGCACCGAGTACTTTGCGGATACTGACCTCTTTGGATTTCTGCTCGATGATGAAAGACAGCAGGCCGACGAGTCCCAATATATTGATGATGACGGCGAGGGATGTGAAGATGTAGAACAGCTGCTGTGTCTGCCGGTCGTCTTTGTACTGGGAGGCGACGCGTTCATCCAGGAAGTTGGCCTCATACAGGCCATGGGGGTAGACGGAAGTCCATATCTTTTCGATGGCCGACAGGGTAGCGGCGGAATAGCCCGGGGCCAGCCTGATGCCGGCATTGTAATAAAAGAAAGGGTATTCGACCATCAGCACGGGTTTAAGGGCTTCCCGCAGGGATGAAGTGTGGTAATCTTTTACGACGCCAATTACGGGCGCCGAAATGTCATTCATGCCGAATGTGACATATTTTCCCAGGGCTTCTTGTGGTGATTTAAAACCCAGGGATCTGACCGCGGTCTCATTCAATACGAAGGCGTATCTGCGGAGGCTGTCGGGGACGGAAGAGGCGACGTTTGTTTCGTCATGATCGTCGAACCAGCGGCCGGCCAATAGCTGCAATCCATAGGTGTTCAAATAATTCTTATCGGCCGCTTTGACTGCCCCCTCCAATTCTTCACTCTTGTATTTCTCCCGCAGGTTGAAGCCTGTACCGACATTATTGTCCGAGACAGGTGCGCCGACGGAAAGGCTGACGCTTTGTACGCCGGGTATAGCGGATAACTGATCCCGCAGCAGTCGAAGGTGTTCGGGCTTATTGTCGTCCAGGCCAATGTCGACGACCTGCGCTCTATTAAACCCGAGTGGCGTTGATCGTACATAGTCCATCTGTTTGGCGACGACGATCACGGCAATGATAAGGATCTGGGCAGTGACGAACTGGAAGATCACGAGGCCTCTTCTTAACAAGAGAACGGAAGTGCCGGGAGAGACGGTCTTGCTCTTGAGGGCAGTGATGGGATTGAAGCCGGAGAGTACCAGGGCCGGATATAAGCCGGCAAAAAGGCTGACGCTTATCCAAAGTGCTGTTAAAAGGGTAATGCTCTGACCATTCAACCAGTTGATGGGGATATTCTTATCCAGCAGGCTGTTGAGTAAAGGGATAAAAAGCCGGACGGATAGTGCGGCAAAGAAAATGACAAGTGCGGTCATGAGGAAAGTTTCGGCGAAAAATTGCCAAATCAATTGTGGACGTGTTGCGCCCATTGTTTTTCTGACGCCGACCTCCTTTGATTTGCGGATGGCGAGGGCCGTCGACAGGTTGGTATAGTTGACGCAGGCGGCGAGGATAAGGAACAGGCCGATGGCACCGATGAGATAGAGGTAAGTGTAATTGATGGTATAGGCAGGATTACTGGAAGCGTATAACTGATCATAGTGGATGTCGGGTAAGGGCTGCAGCCGGTACCGTACATCGACGCCTTTGCTCCTCGTATTAACATGCTGGTTTGCGATCGAGCGCAGGATCGTCTCGGTACGGTTGATCTGGCCCTGATCGGGCAGACCGATATACACGAACCCATCGGCGTGCATTCCCCATTGATCGAGGGGGAAATCGCCAATGAGATGGCCACTCATCGACAGATAAGATATTAGCACATGATAGGGTAAATGCGTATTAGAGGGAGCGTCCTGTATGACGGCTGCCACCTGGAGATCGATGAAGCCGGCGTAGAGGATCTTTTTACCGATGGCGTTTTCTTTGCCGAAATAGCGGGTGGCGGCGCTTTGCGTCAACACGATGAAGCCAGGTTCCGAGAAAGCTCTTTGGAGGCTGCCTTCAATGACTTTGAGCGGAAACAGCCGGGGGAAGACAGAGTCGGCGAAGACGACATTCTTCTCCTTGAAATTTTTATTATCGACGGTGATGGTGCCGTCTTTGTCAAAGTGTATTTGTGAGATGAGCGGCTGATCCGGCATGGCTGTCCTCATGGCGGTGGCGAGGGGATAAGGGGTTACCGCTTTATGGTCCGTGCCTTTTGGCGAGGTTTGCTGTTCGACTACCCGATAGACAGCAGGGCCGTCCTGTTTGGGGCGGTCAAAGCTGGTTTCATGGAAAATGAGCAGGGCGATGAGCACGGAGGCGACGACACTGACGTAGAGGCCGATAAAATTGAGCGTAAAGAAGCCTTTATTCTTTTTCCAGTTGCGCCAGGCCGTCTTGAGGTAATTGGGGATCATGCCCGATCAGCAGCGAGAAAAATGCCATTTTTTTAAGCGATTAGGATTCAGAATGTTATGATTGGCAATGGGGTCGGGCTGTTCGGTTTTGATACAGGGGGCGCACGTTTTTGGAAGCTGCGCGGTTTTGGGCAGCGCAACGGGAAGTGCAGGTGTGACGAAAGTGGGATGCGGGCGAAAAAACGAGGGCCCGCCGGTGTGGTGGGCCCTCGCGGGATGCGAATGAAAGA
Source organism: Puia dinghuensis (assembly GCA_026225275.1). Lineage (GTDB taxonomy): Bacteria > Bacteroidota > Bacteroidia > Chitinophagales > Chitinophagaceae > Puia > Puia dinghuensis_B. The sequence continues at coordinate 6,940 of JAMFSL010000171.1, read as the reverse complement.
AGAGGCCTTACTCGGTGCATGAATCCGGATTTTGCCAGAAAAGTCGGTTATTATTGGTGTGATAGCAGATGACGGAGTAAGTCTTTCTTTTGCTGGTTTCATATTCATCGACGAAAGGGTCGGCGCTGCCTGAGGGCAGGAGTTCGACATATTCCAGCAGTTTGCCCGGGCTTTTGGTTTGGCAGTCAAACCGGCTATCCAGGGGAGATATCATCCTATAAATATGTTCTGCCATGAAGGTGTACAAATAATCTTGCTTGCTGGCGGGTATGTGGTGATAATTAGCTGTGGGATTCAGTACGAGCGGGCGGCCGTCGATCAGTCTTTGGCGGACCTCTTCGATACTGAGGAAGTTGTCCTTTTCATCTTTAATATAGGCATTATCCTGTGGGTCCATATAAATCCATTTACCGAAGGAGGGGATAAAGACTGTGTTGATGACATGTCCCCCGTTAGGAACGGGATATTTGTTGGAGAAGCAGATGACGCTTCGTGATTTGAAGCCCATGGACAGGAAGATCTCGGTCATGGCTACGGATAAGGGATAACAGCCCTGGGCGTAATGGCGGGTTTTGTAGGTCTCGATAATGTTGTCTGCGGTCAGGACGGGCAGAGGTGCGACGTCTTCGTGCGGCACCTGGTCATGGAACCATTCCAGCAGACGGATGGCCTTGTCGATATCGCTGCCATTGCCGGCGACGGAATCAAGGTGATATTTCAGCCGGAGGCTGGTTAGTGCGGGATCGGAAGAAGATTGATAGGTGAAATGGGGAAATGTCTGGCGTTGAGCGGTGTCATAGGGACCGCTGTGTTTGAGGATGGCCACGAAGTCGGTGCTGTCTCCCGGGCCTGCGGATGCGGGGAGGAAGCCTGCGTGCGCGAAGGGGGTGGGTGCGGCTGCGAGAGGGCCGGATGCGAAGGGTACGGAGACGAAGGGACCGGTTGCGAAGGTTGAGAAGGCGGGCAGGCTCAGTGAGAGCATGAGCAGGCTAATGCGAATGTATTTCATAATGAAGTGTGTTTTAGGCTGCAAATAAATGAAGCAAAAAGGCTGACATTTGTATTTTTAGACGAAGAAGGAGGGGAAGGCCGTGGAAAGGAGGTTTTTGCCTTTCCTTTGCTTCAGTGGTTAAAACGGCCGATTGGGGGTGGACGAAGCCGCGTTGATCGAAAATGCTGCTGTGCCTATAAAGATTATTCAATATTTGTCTATGCAAATGAGATGGCGTGTAAAATACCGGATGATCTTACTTCACCTGTTATTTTGGTCAGCGTACGTATTATATTGTGCTGTCAGCTATGGGTGGGAGGATACGGATCGGCTGTCATTCAGGCTGGCGCCCCCAATCCTTGCGCTGACGATCCCGATGACGATACTGCTGACCTATGCCAATCTTTACGCTCTGATGCCGGCGTACTATTACCGGCAGAAATATATTGTCTACGCCATAAGTGTGGTGGCGCTGTTATTAGCCGGAGGATTGTTGACCCGATTTCTGACCCACGAGTTCATGGTGCCCTGGGAAAGGCTGCATGACCCGGTGCGGTATCAGATGGAAAACAAACGATTTTGGATACCGGTGAGGATTTTAAGGATCTCGCTGGATTCGTCTCCTGTCATGGTGATAGCGATGTTGATCAGGCTGATGGAAAACGCCTATGACCAGGAGAAACGGCTGCGGGCGATCGAAAAGGAGAAGTTTTCGGCGGAAGTCGCCTTTTTGAAGGCGCAGGTCCAGCCGCATTTTTTTTTCAATACCCTGAACAGTTTGTATGCGCTGACGCTGAAGGGATCCGAGAAAGCCCCGGGAATGGTTATGCGATTATCGGATCTGATGCATTATATGTTATATGATGCGGGTGCGGATAGGGTGGAGTTGACGGGTGAGATCAAATATCTTGAGAACTACCTTGGCATTGAACAAATGAGGTTTTCAGACAGGCTGGACTTATCGTTCCAATATTCCGGCGATATCGCGGGCAAGATGATTGCGCCGCTAATATTGCTGACGTTCGTGGAGAATGCCTTTAAGCATGGGATCGGAGAGGATGCCGGCTGGATCACGATTCAGTTGAAAGTGACGGGTCGGCAGCTGTCGCTGATAGTAGACAACAGTTGCCCTGTTCATGGAAAGAGCGGAGGTGACGGCCTGGGTCTCAGGAATGTGAGGAGAAGGCTGGATCTGACCTATCCGGGTAAATACACATTGGATCTCACGAAAGGTAAAGATGTGTTCACTGCTGATCTTAAAATCGAATTATGAAAAAGATCAATTGCCTGGTTGCGGATGATGAAGCGTTGGCGAGGGAAATCCTGGAAAATTATATTTCCAGGCTGGACCGGTTGCATTTGGCCGGCGTTTGCGTCAATGGGACGGAGGTCTACAATCAACTGAAGAGTGGTCATATCGACTTGGTGTTCCTGGATCTGCAGATGCCGCAGGTGACGGGTATGGAATTGTTAAGGACGTTGAAGACTGTTCCACCGGTGATCATCACGACGGCGTATCGTGAATTTGCGCTGGAGGGATATGAATTCAATGTGGTAGACTACCTGGTGAAGCCGATTTCTTTTGAGCGATTTTTGAAGGCTGTCGATAAATATGAGTCTCTTCATGGGTCAGGGGTGATGGGAGGGGGATAGGCGGTGGCAGGGGCCGATGAGGGGACGCCGGGCAAAGGAGCGGTAGGAGCTTTGGGTGGGAATGAAGCAGGGGGATCAGGCCAACAGGAGGGAGGGATGTCCGGGCGGATCGGCCCGGAGGTGCAGGCGTCTACTGCTGCTTTCATTTATGTGAAGTCGGACAAGAAAATGGTGAGGGTATTGCTGAAGGATATTTTGTATGTCGAAGGATTGAAAGATTATGTGAAGATACATACTGTCGACAGAGCGATCGTCACGTATGAGACGCTGGGGCATTTGGAGCAGAAGCTGTCGGCGAACGAATTTATCCGGGTGCACCGGTCGTATATTATTTCGCTGCAGCATATTGCGGCTTATTCCGCGAGTCAGATCGAGATTGGCAAAGAGAGTATTCCTATCGGAAGTTCTTATCAGAAAGATGTGCTGCGGAAGCTGGAGGGATGAGAGGGGCGGATGCGCGTTATGCGGGGACTCGTGGGTAAGGGGTGGGGCCGGGGGGGTCAGAAGCTGGCTGCGATGTCGGCGGCAATGGTTTGGAGACGGGGGGATTGCTCTTGAAAGCGTTGGAGGAGGGTCGTCTGGTTGAGTGCGCGGACGTAATTATGATCTTCGTACTGTCTGCCGTAATAAATATCATTATTCAGATAATCTGTCAGGAAGCGGAGGGCCTGCATGTAGAGCATGAATTCTCCGGCGTAGACAAAAGTCTGTTGCTCCTCGGGGGTCAGGATGTCTTTCATTTCCTGCATATAACCTTTGACGATGGCTTCGAAATATTCCTGGCGGACCTGTATTTTTTCCACGTCTTTCTCTTCTTCGGTCACAGGCGACAGGTAGGTACGGAACATATCGCCTACATCACTGATAAAATAGCCCGGCATGACCGTATCGAGGTCGATGACGCAGATGCCATTTCCCTGCTTGTCGAACAGTACGTTGCTGATCTTGGTGTCGTGATGCGTCACGCGGCGTTTGAAGCCCGGGTTGGTGAGGATATTCTCGTATTGGGTGACGATGCCGCTTTGCGATTGGAGGTAGTCGATGATTGGGGCGGCCTTATCGATACGCGGGGCCGAACCGTTCTGCAGGGCTTCTCCGAACGAATGGTAGCGAAGGGACAGGTCGTGAAAGTGGGGTAGGGTCTCGTGGAGGTGTTCGACCGGAAAATCCGCCAGCATGCGGGTGAAGCCACCGAATTGCCGGCCTGCCTCGAAGGCCTGTCGGGGGGTAGAGGCGACGTCGATGGAAACGGAGTTGGCAATAAAGGGGAAGAGGCGATAGTAGCTGTTATCCCCGGTGTTGATGAGTGTCTGGCCGGCTAAGGACTTTATGGGTCGGGGGAAAATGGCGGTAGGGTAATGATCAGCCAGGTAGTGGCCGACCATTTCGATATTGTCTGCGATGAGTTGGGGCTGGGCGAAGACCTGGGCATTAATCTGCTGGAGGATATAGGTGTCTTTATCGTTGCGGACAATCCAGGTGTGGTTGATGAGTCCGGTGCCATGGGGGGTAATGGATATAGTTGCGGAAAACCCATAAGCGGAAAGAATCTGGGGTGGTATAAGAACCTGGGGCGATATGGCAAGGAGTTTGTCTTCTTTCATTTGATAAAAATAGGGGATAAAAGCGGCCCGCTCAATATTCATCGGAGAGGCCGAAGGAGGGTTTGCGGTACATCCACTGGCCGCCGGTGAAATCGGGGAAGGCAACGGTCGAATTGCCCAGTTCGATAGACTGTTCGCTGAGGGGTGCGATGGCGCTCCAGGCTGCCGCGTCGTAGACATCCATAGGTGTGGGCGTTTTACGTTTGATGGATTCTATGAAGGCGTTGACGACGAAGAAGTCCATGCCGCCGTGGCCGGCGCCTTCGGCATCCTTGCTGAAACGCTTCCATAGGGGATGATCGTATTTATCCAACCAGATCTTAGCGGCATCCCAGTCATCTTCTTTTGACTGTCCTTCTACGTAGATGCCGTTAGCGACATCCATCCACAGCCCGCCGGTGCCCTGGACACGGAATCCTAGCGAGTAAGGGCGGGGCAGGTTGGTATCATGCTGGAGGAGGATCGTTTCGCCGTTGGCGCAGTTGATGGAGGTGGTCACCACGTCGCCTAATTTGAACCGGACTTTGGCGCTGGGGTGGGATTCACCGCAGTGTTTGACGACATAATCATGAAGCCCCCGGGTCTTCGACGAGAACGAACAGAGTGTGGTGAACGTATTGCCGCGATTGATGCCGGCATAATGTGCGAGGGGGCCGATGCCATGAGTCGGATACAGGTCGCCATTGCGATGAACGGAATGTTCGGTTCGCCAGCGTGCTTCGGAGTAGGCTTTGTCGCCAAATTCGCAGCCGACACCGCCGTCATGCTGGCCGTTATTGAATTTTACTCCCTGGAGGTTGTGCTGGTAGCCGCCCTGAAGGTGGATGATTTCGCCGAACAGTCCCTGCTGAACCATGTTGAGAACGGCCAGTACGTCGCGCCGGTAGCAGACGTTTTCCAGCATCATGACATGGGCATTATGTTGTTCTGCGGCTTTGACGACATCCCAATGGTCCTGCAGGGTAATGCCCAGGATGACTTCGGTGGCTACGTATTTGAGGCCGGCTTCGAGCGAGCCGATGACCATTTCCTTGTGCCATTCCCAGGGGGTGGCGATGATGACAGCATCCGGCTGTTGTTGTTTGAGGAGGTCCTGCCAGGCATAGGGGCTGCCGGTGTAGATCTGCGGCATTTTCTTGCCGGATCTGGCGATGATGTCTTTTGAACGGGACAGCATATAGTCGTCGATATCGCATATCGCGACGAGGTCCACGTCATCACGACGCAACAGCAGGCTGAGGTGGCTTTGTCCACGGAGGCCGGTGCCGATGATGGCCATGCGGACTTTAGGTGCGGCGTTGGCTATGGTCCCGGTGAGAGGACGTTCGAGGGAACGGCCGATATCAGAAGCGGCAGCACTGTGGTCGGGCAGGACAGAAGTGGTGGCGGCGAGGCCGATGGCTGCCATGCTGCTGTTGCGGATGAATGACTTTCTGTTCATTAGAGGGATGTTTGATCAAACTTAAGTAATCGGGCGATTCTTTAAGGATGCAAACGATTGTCTAGATTTTAGATCCATTTTGTTTTTGCGTCTACTGGTGTCCGGCGCCCTGGTTTGGCAGGTTCATCGGTATAGCCCAGGGAGAGCAGGCCGATCATGCGATCTTCTTCTGCGAGGCCGAGATACTGTTTCATCGCGGGCTGCAGGACCGATCCGCCTGTGCTCCATAGAACGGAGATGCCAAGGGCCTGGGCGCCGAGCAGTATATTTTGCGTAGCGGCAGCGGTGGCGCAGAGCTCTTCCAACTCGGGGATATTAGGATTGGCGCCCCTCCGCATATAGACGGCGATGATGTGCGAGGCATTGTCGCCATTATGGAGCCGATTGTCATATTTGGCCTGGGTAAATTGTTCGGGCGGGGTGCTCAGTTTGTACATTTCGGCATGCTGGTGGCAAAACTCCTTTACGGCATCGCCGCTATAGACCACGAAACGCCATGGCTCCGTCAGGCCATGGGTGGGGGCCCAATTGGCCAGTTCCAGCAATTGTTTGATTTGTTCGTTGTCGATCTTTTTTCCGTTGAGTGAGGCCGGTTTGATACTGCGCCTGGCTGTGATGATTTCCTGTAAGACGTTAAAATTATTCATGGGGCAAAAGTAACTAACTATTAGGTGCGAAAGACGGAAAGGCGTTTTCAAATGAAGAAAAAATGTAATAAAATGATGAGTAGTTACCCGTATTAAAAAACGAGAATAGACCCTAGTTTAGACCCCGGGTTTGTAATAAGTTTTCGATACGTCCCGTTTAACTGCCATGTTCACCTGCCGATAATATGATTCGAATGATAATATGATTCGGATTCTGATATGATTCGAGTGCTGATATGATTCGAACCAAGTCTCTGTTATCGGCTGGTGGACCACCCTAAACCTATATATAATGAAGAACCTGTCGCATTTCCTGCGCCTTCTGGCGCTGGTAATCGTCAATGGCATTGCTATTACCGGCCATGCGCAAACGAATTACTATTCCAAGTCCACCGGCAATCTCAATCTGACCACGTCCTGGGGGACCAACACGGACGGCACGGGCACTGCCCCGGCTAATTTCACGACAGCCAACCGCATATTCAATATCCGAAACAATGCTGCGCCTACGATCAGCGCCGACTGGACCGTGTCGGGTGCCGGATCGTATATTGTTGTGGGCGACGGTGCGGATCCCTGCAATTTTACGATCCCGACGAATGAT
>JAMFSL010000170.1 GCA_026225275.1 Puia dinghuensis | reverse complement strand
CCGCCAACACCTGTTAACCGCAGACCTGGGCACCCGTACCATAACGAGCGTCCAGGTGCACGAAATACGCTTTTCTCCCGGGCAGAAGGCGAGTCTGCATTCGCATCCCTGTCCTGTCATGGGTTATATCCTCGAAGGCACGGCATTACTGCAGGTGGAAGGTGAGGCGCCGCAGGTGCTTCATGCGGGGCAGGCTTTTTACGAACCGGCTATGTCCCGTATCGTGCATTTTGACAATCATTCTGACAAGCTTCCCCTGTTGTTTGTGGCCTTCTACCTGCTGAATGGCCGGCAGAGCCTGATCGAGTTCATTTACGAATAGACGGTATAATGGTTTCCGGCATAGCTACTGACATACAAAGACGTCTGACGGGTGTTTTGGGCGTTCTTTCTTTAACCTCCACGGGATCGGGTATGCGCATGACCAGCCTGCTCTGGCCGAAGGGTTCCAGGTCATCGTGAGGAAAGATGACCGATATTCTTTGGGGGACCTGTTGTGGAGCCTGTTGGCGTGAGATCGGTTGCGGTGCCGGTTGCTGGATCGGTTGCGGGATCGTTTGCGGGATGGGCCGTGGTGTGTCTTGCGGCACCATCGCTTCCCGGGCAGGCATTTCCGCCTTTTTCACCAGCAGCCGCCAACCGATGATACAAAAGACAAACATGATCATGCTGCCCTGCAAGTGCACTCTTTCATCAGAAGGGTAGGGGAGGATGAGATCTGCACGGATGCCGAAAGAGTCGATCCCGTTGCGCACCTGTTTGGGTAAATAGTCGCTGAATTCATTATACAATGCCCCGGGAATCAGGATACAAACCAGCAAGAGCCACCACCGGTTGAGCAGGCCCCATAATTTTTTCCGCATTTCCCTTTTCATCGCGGCATCCCGTTGCGACCGCCGCGGCAGGTATACAATGGAGTAAAAGAAGATAAAAATCAGGCCTACCGGGATCCAATCGATGGGCACCGGCGTCCGGACGGGAATATCCAGGAAGACGAACATCGGCTGGACACCTCCCAGGTCACTCAGCCAGGGTATCAGAGGGACGATACAGCATTGCTCCAACCCGATGGAGATCAGCAGTAATATGGCCACAAGAAGGAATGATCCTCTACGGCCGGCAGGGGCATACATAATAATATTTCTTTACAAGTGAACGACTCAGATACGACCGGGTGATTCATAATGTCTGTCCACTGTCGTGGACTGACCGGACTCCGTCCGGTTGGGTATTCATGGGAGCTTGGGGAATAGACCGGATAATAACGGAGACGTTGAATTCAGCAGTATGGCAGAATTGCCAATAATCCGTTAAAATGAATTATCTTCCGGCTAATCCATGACAAGAACGACCCGGCGATATTTGTCCGTCCTTCTGCCGTTAATGACGCTGACCTGGATTGTCTTCAAATATTACTATCCCTTTGCGGATTTCTTCGTTGATTCCTACACCTATATCGAAGCTGCGGCCAACCGATCTTCGATCAGCGTCAGACCTATCGGGTATTCCCTTTTTCTCCGGTTCATCCATATGTTGTCGGTATCGGATACTTTTCTTGTCACCGTGCAATATGGCCTTGTCCAGTGTTCCTGTCTTTGCCTGTTTTTCTTTTTGGTCCGGCATGGTTGTCTCGCCGGGTGGGCCCGGTTGGTGGTGGCGGCTTTTCTGGTGGTCGACCCTCTCGTATATTATACCAGCAATTTTGTATCGAGTGATGCCATCTTTCTGGCATTGAGCCTGTTCTGGCTGACCCTTCTGCTGCAACTGCTGCGGCGTCCTACGTGGGGAGCACTGGTCCTGCAATGGGTGCTACTGGGCTTGATCTTCTATACGCGATATGTCGCCCTGTTCTATCCAGCCGTGGCGGCCCTTACATTTTTTGTGGTGAAGAGGGACCTATGGTATAAACTGACGGCGATTGCCGGCAGCATTGCCATCGTAACGGCAGGCGCCTTGTATACCCAGCGACTAACCAATGAACAAACCGGGACCCCGGTTTTCTCCGCTTTCAGCGGCTGGCAACTGGCCAACAATGCCATCCAGATCTATCCCTGGTTGCCGCCGGATACGACGGGCATGCCTTCGCCGGACAGCTATGTACTGGCCCGGTACGTCAGCACCTGGTTTGATCAGTCAGGGGCTGCCCTGAAAAAGACAGCCCCGGTTGCGACGACTTTTTATATGTGGGACCCGGGTTCTCCGCTGCATCAATACTTCGATGCTTACCGGGTGCGGCATTCATCTATCCCGCAGCGGACCGATACGGCCGAACCGGCCTATTTCATCGCCTGGAACCGGGTATCGCCAGTCTTTATAGAGTATGGACACTTCCTCATTGCGCGGCACCCGGTGGCATTCAGCCGGTATTACCTGTGGCCCAGTGCACAAAGCTTTTTTCTTTCTCCGCTGGGTGAACTGGCTGTTTACAATGAAGGAAAAGAAGAAGTGGATACCGTCGCTCAAAACTGGTTTTATTACCGCAGCCGTAAGCCTCGGGTCAGATCGGCTACGATCCAGAGCAGGCTGCTGGCGCCCTTTCCCTGGCTTTTCCTCGGACTGAACGGGGCCTTTCTGGTGATGGGGATACTCCTGTTGGTGCGACGCCGGTTAATAGAGCGGCAGGGTAACGCCCCCCCGGGCCGTTACCCCTTCTTTATCACCTGTCTGCAACTGGTGACGGGTTATTTCCTGGCTAATGGCGGCTTTAACATTTTCGCCTCACCCAGCGTATTCCGTTACCAGGTCCTGCCGCTAATACTACTATTTGCATTTACTGTTAGTGGAATAGATCTTTTTTTTGTATCTTACTATCCCACTAACGACAAAAAAAATCAAGTGCCATGAGAGACAACAAACAACTGTCTGAAACTCACCCCCTTTCTTCCCTCGATGTGTGGGAAGACGATCTTCTTCAACGCTATCCCGATCCGGAATCGATCGCCACTGCAAAATCTACCGAGGAATACCGGAATTATGAAACACCGGGCAGGGATTCCGTCCGGGAGTTCTACCGGCTGAACCATCAGTACCAGACTTTTGATTTCGTACAGCAGAAAAAAGCGGAATTTCTCTCTTTCGATAAAAAGGAAATGTCAATATGGGACGCTTTCCAATTCCTTAACCAGTTGGTAGACGATTCCGATCCTGATACCGACCTGGACCAGTTCCAGCATCTTCTGCAGACTTCCGAGGCGATCAGAGCTGACGGTCATCCCGACTGGATGGTGCTGGCCGGTCTCTTCCATGATATGGGTAAAGTGCTGTGTCTGTTTGGCGAACCGCAATGGGCAGTCGTTGGGGATACTTTCCCTGTGGGTTGTGCTTGGTCCGATAAAATTGTCTATCCTGAATTTTTCCGCGATAATCCCGACTACCAGAATCCGCAGTACCAGACCCGGTACGGGGTTTATTCTCCCGGCTGCGGTCTTCGCCAGGTTAATCTCTCCTGGGGACATGATGAATATATCTATCACATGATGAAGGATTACCTGCCCGAGCCGGCGCTCTACATGCTGCGCTATCATTCCTTTTATGCCCAGCATCGCGAAGAGGCGTATGAGCATCTCATGGATGAACATGATCATGAGATGTTCAAATGGGTCCGGCTTTTCAATCCTTATGATCTTTATTCCAAGAATCCCACGCCTCCAGATTGGACGCAGTTGCGGCCCTATTATGAGGAGTTGGTGGCGAAATATTTGCCGGCGACGCTGAAGTTTTAAAAAATATTTGTGAGGGGGCGGAAATTATAAAAAAGCGTGGTGGAAAGATTGGCGTAGAGAGCGAACCAGGACATGGCAGTACATTTTGGTTCACTTTGCCGTTATAGCATTTGACCGGTCAACACAGCGACTGTACAAACTTCAAAAGCTGATTCCTGCATGAAGCGACAAGCCCGGATTCCGGCCATTCATTCCGCCGGTACCGCCTCTCAACGTATTATTTAACCCGTTATAGGAAGCACCAAAAGAGAAGTGTTGTCCATACATGAGTTCTTCCTTTGGCATTATACTTCCCCGGCGAAGATTATTGGGATTCATAACCGTGCCGGGATTCAGCAGACTATTAAAGGAGCTTTCGGTTTTGAGGCTAAGACCGTTTGATAAATTCAACTTGTAGGCTCCAATATTTTTTAAGAAATCGACGGAACTGTTTCCTGTTCCCGCGCCATTCATTCCACCGGTTCGGGAGGAAAATCCGGATAGATTCAATCCGGTTTTGGCGGTGGATCTGGTCATAGCAGAATCGGGGACGGGCAATAAAGACTGGGCATGAACTCCGGACGGAGCGGTTCCGGCCACCACGAGGGACAGAACTATGGCTATATTTTTTAATATCAACTTCACCTCATAAAAGGCTCAATAACTATGCCATTAAGAAACGGACCAACGGTATCGTTAGGGTGGTGTATGGGCCGCGGGTCCTTTACCGGCGGCGTTTGTGGGGTAGGGGGGCTGGTTGTGCCGAGTCTGTAGTCTTATCAGCCTGCGCTGGGTCATTGACGATACCTGTCAACAGCACAAGCCCCTGTTGTTTTTCCATTAACATATATAGAAAAGGATGATCCACCCGGATAGTCCTTTGCGCCTGCGCATAGGGGCCGCCTCCTATATTGACCAGTGCGGCATCGGGTGCTGCGGCTTCCATCCCGTTCTCGTTCATCCGGATGCAGGTGCGTTGGGCCGCTTTTGAAATCCAGGCTGGCCGGCGACCATTGGCCGTCCTGGCGGCCGGCCTGAACATATTGGAAAAATCAGATTCATCCTCGCCGGTCATGGCAATGCTCATCCCCAGCCGGGTGAATATGCCGCCCAGGTCATCTATAGCGTAATTGTATTCCCATCGGGGCAGGGACAGGTCTATAGACTGATTCGTCATTTTTGTCATAGCATCGTCCAGTCTTTCACCATCCAGTCCTGCGGCCCATTCCGCCAGCGGCTGGCGATTATTTTCCGGCAGGATGACCAACATGCTGTAGGTCGTGCCATCGCCGAAGGGTAGTTCCACCATCGTAAAAGCAGTATCCGAAAAAGTTCGGATGACCGCGACCTTATGCATGAAGGGCACTGCCCGCGCGTTACCATTCCGCAAGTGGAAAAGCTCCTGGGAAGTATTGGCCAGGTCAAAGGGGCTTTGCCAGTCACTCCTGAAATAAAGAGAGCCCAGCAGGTAGATGTCATCATCGGGACGGGTGTGATCGACAATGTCCGGAACCTGGTGATGCGTATTCTGTTCTACCCACTGGTTGATCTGTACCGCGGCATTGCGATTATTGAGATTCAATGCTTCGATAGATGAATAGTAGTATTCATCGGCGATCGTCTCGAAGTCCGGTAATATTGTCAATCTTTTTCGATTATACCAAATGGAATTCGCGAACTGCATGCAATAGTTGGAAGGAGAATTGATGGTGACGCCGGGTAAAAGTATAGGACTTGCGGGTGGGATCCGGTCTGACCGGCAGAAAGGCTACGCTACCTGAAAAGATACAATAGAGGATGATTTTTTTCATAAACCAATTGCGATCTTTCCAGGCGAATGAAGGGGCGTTGTGGGGGTAAATATATCAACAAAAAATGAATCGCCTGCAGTAGGAAATTGGTCCGTTTTCGGAACAGTCGGCCCATTTTGGGAATGAATGTCCGGATGGGAGTATGCGTAATAGATTGTTTTCCAACGTTATGTCAAGCAGGAATGGATATTGCTCAGCAGACGATAGGAAATGATCAATATCTATTTGAAAACGCTGACCCATGAAGCCACTTTTACCCTTAATCGGATTGTTCCTGCTGGTTCAATCCATTTCTGCTCAAACCGCCTACACCTGGAACGGTTCCGTCTCTGCGAACTGGAACGTTGCCGGTAACTGGAGTCCCAATGGTATCCCCGGGACGTTGGACAACGTCAAGATAGTAACGGCTACAAATAATTGTCAATTACCGGCCAACACCGGCATATCGAATATCACCCTTACCAGTGGTACGCTGGACCTGGGCGGATTTACTCTTACAGCGGGGGGAAATACTGCGCAATTTTCTACCGGTACCGTGCAGAACGGTACGATAACCGTTTCCGCTGCTACGTCTACCGTGTTCGGTAACGGTCCGGTGACGATGAATTGCGTGACCAATATTACTTCCGGCACGATCACTTTTAAAAATACTACTTTTCAGGGCGCTACTTCGATCACCAAGACCGGTTCCAGCAATGATGCCAGTTCCGGCGGTAACATTTTTAATGGTGCGGTCGTCTTTACCAATGCGGGCACAGGTAACATGTACCTGGGTAACGGCAACGCGGACCAGTTCAACAGTTCGGCTACCTTCAATAACACGGGATCGAACAACCTGTATGTTGCGAACAACAGTTCCGGCAACGTCTTCAACGGCACCGCCACTTTCAACAATTCCACGACGACGAATAATGCGATAGTGGTCAGCCAGAATTCATCCACCGTGATCTTTAACGATAGTATCGTTGTGACCTCGACAAGCGGGGCTGGTGTGCAGTTCGGTTCCAGTGCGACTACTACGACTCTGGCTGCCGGTCAGCTCATCAGTATCGGAGCGGCCGGTTTTTCCGCCGGCACCTTATTACTGAGGGGTTTTACCCAAACGGGTGCTACCACGCAAAATATTACCCTGACCGGGACTGCGAACCTGACGCTCGGTCCTTCTTCCACTTTCAATGGTAATGTCACGGCGACGAGTCCGACCTTCTTTTTGAATGGCTGTACTTTCAATGACACGACCAACCTGACCAAAACCGGTACAACGGGAGATTATAGCGCCGGAGGAAATATCTTCAACGCTATCTGCAGCATTACCAATAGTGGCAGCGCCTTCTGGGTACTGGGAAACAGCAACCCCGATTTATGGAACAGTGATGTCACGTTCACCGACAATGGATCAGATCGCCTGCTGCCCTGCTGGACCGCTGCCGGCAACCAGTTCAACGGCAATATCAATGTCAATACCCAGGGGAGCGCCTTAGGGATCGAATTTTGTGGCAATAGCGCCGCTACCGCCACCCTGGCCGCCGGGAAAACCATCCAGGTCGGTTCGGGCGGTTTAACAGCCGGGTTTCTTTATCTGAGGCAATTCACCCAGGCCGGCAGCACAGCCATTAATTTAACCGCCACCGGCAACTCCGTGGTGTATCTCGGACCTTCCAGCAGTTTCGGCGGGACCGTCAACATTACTGCGCCGGACATCTGGGCGCAGGGCGCGACCTATAACAGCGCTGCCACCTTTACCAAGACCGGAGGCTCCTACAATCATAACAATCAGTATCAGAATATCTTTAATTCCACATGTACGATCAACCAACAGAGCAGTACCGGCTATTTTATGCTGGGTTATAATTCGAATGATCTTTTTAACGATAACATTACCATCACCTCTACCGGTACCGGCGGCATCTATCTCGGCTGGACGTCGGGTACGGGAACACCAACCCTTGCTGCCGGCAAGACCATACAGGTAGGTTCTGGGGGTTTCAGCGCGGGATTTCTTAACCTGAATACTTTTACGCAACAGGGGACTGCACCGATCAACCTGTCTTTTACGGGATCGAATACCTATCTTGCTTTTGCGCGTAATTCAATCATCGGCGGTAATCTGACCACCACTACACCGGATATTTTTTTCAACGGAGGTATCTTTAATGGTGATGTGAATGTGACCAAAACAGGCGCATCAAATGATGGCAGCGTCGGTGGAAATATTTTCCAGGACAGCACCATCATCAACATCACCGGAGCAGGTTATATTACTTTAGGTAATACGACGGCCGATACCTGGAACAACTATGCCGCCTTCAATGCCAGCGGATCCTCTACCCTCGGAGTAGCGTGGGGCTCTGCCGGCAATACCTTCAACGGCAATATCGCTGTCAGCAGTACCGGTTCCGCGACGGGCGTCCAGTTCTGCGGCGGCAACACGACAGCCACTGCTACATTGGCTTCCGGGTATTCCGTTTTGGTGGGATCGGCCGGCTTTTCCTCGGGCACCCTGCTGCTGCGGCAATTCACTCAATCGGGAAGCGCTTCGACGAATATAACACTCACCGGCGCCACGACCCTCCTGCAGGTAGGACCTACATCGACCATCGGCGGGAATTTTACGGTCGTGTCGCCGCGTATCCTGCTGCAGACATCCACCTTTTCGGATTCCGTCAGCCTGACCAAAACGGGATCGACGGGGGAATGGATGTATGGTGGAAATACGTTTAATTCTACCCTGACAGTCAATCAACAAGGTTCCGGTTATTTCGGCTTTGCCAACGGCGCTCCGGATATTTACAACGGAGATGTCTATGCCAATAACAACTCGACGGAGCGGATCATATTCGGGAATAATCCCGTCGGCAACCAGTTCAACGGCAATATCATCCTGACCCAGACCGGATCTTCAGTGGGTATTGCCTTCGGCTGGGGCGCCACGACCAATGAGACACAGGCGTCCGGGAAGACTATTTCCATCGGCGCGGCGGGTTTCAGCACCGGGTATTTGCAGATAGAACGGTTTACGCAATTGGGCAGTACGCCGATAAACTTGCCCCTGACCGGTACTTCGTCCCTGACCTTTGGACCTACGTCGACCATCGGCGGCAACCTGACGACGACCAGCGGTTCATTATTCTTCAACGGCTGCACTTTCATGGACTCGGTCAATTGTACCAAGACAGGAACAACCAGTGACTGGAGCAACGGCAACAATGTTTTCAACGGAATTACGACTATCACGAATGCAGGCTCGGGCTATCTGCTATTAGGGAATACCAATCCCGATCAGTTCAATAACGCGGTCACGTTCAATAACACCGGCAGCAATAACATTTATGTGGCGTGGAACAGTGCGAATAATGTTTTCAACGGTTTGACAACTTTCAATAATACACCTACCGCGAATACGCTGATCTATGTCAGCAGTAATTCAACCGGTACCGTCTTCAATGGTAACATCGTGGTGAACTCCACGAACGGCCAAGGGGTGCAGTTCTGTACCGGTAATACTACTGCAACGGCTACGCTGGCTGCGGGCAATACCATTTCGATAGGGGCGGGCGGATTTTCAGCGGGTACGCTGTTGTTGCGGCAGTTCACGCAGAGTGGTGCTACTGCGCAAAGTCTGACCCTGAACGGGGCAGGCTATCTCACCTTCGGACCTTCATCGGCCTTCGGCGGTAATCTTACCGCGGTCAGTCCGAGCCTGTTTTTCAATGGCTGTACATTTTCTGGTACAGTCATGGCGACGAAGAATGGCTCGACGAGTGATGCCAGCACCGGCAATAATATTTTCAACGGCGCCACCACCATGACGAATGCCGGATCGGGCTATTTTATGTTCGGCAACGGCAATGCAGACCAGTTCAACAGCACGGCTACCTTCAACAACACCGGCACCAATAGTATGTATGTGGCCTATAACAGCGCCAATAATGTTTTCGGCGGCGTGACGACCTTCAATAATACGCCTACGGCAAATACAGCGATCTATATAAGTCAGTATTCCACCGGCACGGTCTTCAACGGTAATATCCTGGTGACTTCCAACTACGGGCAAGGGGTACAGTTCTGTAATGGCAATACTACTGCCACGGCTACGCTGGCTGCGGGCAATACCATTTCGGTATGTCCGGGCGGTTTCTCGTCAGGCACCTTGTTGCTGCGGCAGTTCACGCAGAGTGGAGGTACTGCGCAAAGCCTGACGCTGACCGGGACCGGTATCCTCACCTTCGGTCCTTCGTCTTCCATCGGCGGTAATATCACTACCGTCAGCCCTACCTTGTTCTTCAACGGTTGTACGTTTGGCGGAACGGTGATGGCGACCAAGAACGGTACGACCAGCGACCAGTCTACCGGTGATAATATATTCAATGCTCCTTTTACCGTTACGAATACCGGGTCGGGATATTTTCTGATGGGCAGCACCAATCCAGACCTGTGGCAATCTACTGCCACCTTCAACAATATGAGTAGTTCTTCGCACATGTATGTGGCCTGGAACAGTTCCGGAAATACGTTCAATGGGGATGTCACCTTCAATAACCAACCCGGGAATACCGGATTGTGGATCTATTCGAATACCAACGGACCGAATACTGTATTCAATGGAAATATCTTTGTAGACAATATCAATGGGGGCGGCGTTTATTTCGGGCAGGGCGCCACCGGATCTGCCACACTTGCCGGCAGCGGATCCATCAGTGCAGGACCTGCCGGTTTTACTTCCGGGTCACTGGTCTTCCAAAACTTTACACAGAGCAATGCCGGGGCGGCGCAGAATATTACGCTGACCGGAACTGCCGTTATACAATACGGTTCCAATGCTACATTCAATGGTCCGTTGACTTCGTCAAGTCCTGGTGTGTTGTTTAACAGCAGTACGTTCAACGGAACGGTCAACGCCACCAAGACAGGGATTTCCAATGATAACAGCACCGGCAATAATACCTTCAACGGGGTGTCGACGTTTACTGATAATGGAACTGGTAATTTAACGCTGTCAAACTCGGGGCCGGACGTCTATAATGCCAATGCCTTCTTTGTGCAAAGCAATACCGGTAAAGTTCAACCGGATTATAACTACAACGGGACTTATGCGGCCAACGTGACGGTCTCCTCTCCGGCCGCTACGGCCATTACTTTTGGCGCGGGGGCAGGCACGGCGACTTTTGCGGGGACGACAGCTCAGACTATCAGTGTGACAGCGAGTACACCTGCTCCGATATTCGCTCGGCTGGTGATCAATAATACCAGCGGCGTTACCCTGGCGAATACTTCCATCAGTGTGTCGAATAATCTTGTGATGAGCGTAGGTTTGCTAAATACCACGCCCAGCTATCTGCTGGTCATGCTGAACGGGTCAACTACGGCGGCCGGCGATGCCTTGTCGACCAGTTATGTCAATGGACCTATGCAATATCAGAAATCCAGCACCGGCACCAGCACCCTGAATTTTCCGATCGGCAATAGTCCTGATTGCAGGCCCATTGTGCTAACCATCAGCCATTCCACGTCGACGTTGTATACCTACACGGCGCAGTTATTCGATGCCAGTGCGGCGGCTTTGAATTATACCCTGCCGCCATCGGTGGATGTGGTTTCCGGCATTCACTATTATACGATCACGCGGGCCAATTCCGCGGGTGTGAATACGCCTGCGACAGGATTGAGCGGCAATCAGACCATTCAGGCATTTTTCGGTGCGAACGATTATGTCACCAACGGAGGTACGCTGACGATCGTGAAGAACGTCTATACGGCGCCGACGACGTGGATCAATATCGGGGGAGCGGGTGGACCCGTATATACTGCGGGAGCTGACCTGACCGGCAGTATCACCTCGACGTCTTCACCGACCGTATTCAATTCCTTTTCCACCTTTGCCTTAGCCGATCAGATAGGCGGTGGAAATGTATTGCCGATCGGTCTGCTGTATTTCAATGCATTGCCCACCGGCAGCCATGTCGATCTGCAATGGGCTACTACTACTGAATCCAACAATAGTTATTTTACGATAGAAAGAAGTAAGGATGGGGTCAGCTTTACCGATCTGCAGCAGGTTGCTACAGAGGCGCCGGGTGGTAACAGCTCCATTCAGCTGGATTATAGCGCACAGGATCTCAATCCGTATACCGGGGTCAGCTATTATCGCCTGCGGCAGACCGATCTGAATGGAAATTCGACCTATTCCAACATCGTATCGGTGAACTTTGCCGGATCGTCAGCTATTTCCGTTTATCCGAATCCTGCCCGGGATGTGCTGTATGTGACCGGCCTGGATGCCAATATAAACGCCCTTCAGGCGGTGTGGTATGATATCAGCGGCAGACAGCTCCTGCAGAGTTCTGTTGCTGTCTCTGGTGGTACGGCGACTCTGGTTGTCGGTCTCAAGAACGGATACTACGTGCTGAAACTGATTGCCTCGGATGGAAGCTATACCGTGCATAATATTATTATCATGAAGTAGGTGTCACGACCTGACCAACCGGTATGCCGTTATCGTCTTACCGTTGAAGCCGGGAACGTAAAGGATACCTGCGGCCTTATCATACCAGATGTCCGCGGTGTTCTTGTGTTCGGCCTGCCTGTTCAGCATGAGTACCTTGCGTCCATCGGCATACACATAGAATACATTGCCGATCCATTCGCTGACGATAAGGTCACCATTGCCGACTTCTTCTACGCCGTCGCCGCCGTTCGGCAGATCGGTGATCGTGCGGAGATTTTTGGAAGCATCTGATACCAGGACCGCTTTTTTAGCCAGGATATAGAGATTATCTCCGGAGGCCTTGAGTCCGTTAGCACCGGGCAGGTTGTCCATATAGAGGGTAGGGACGTCATTGGTGATGCTGTAGACTTTGCCGGCTTTCGAATCCGATACATAGACCATGCCTTTCTTGTCGACGGTAATGTCATTCAGTCCCGTTGCATCTGCGACAGGGATTTTTTTCTCGATAGTGCCTTTGGCGACATTGATGACGACTACTTCGCTGACATCAGCCACATACAGACGATTGCCATACCGGCCCATTCCTTTCGGGGCATTTAGTCCGGTGATCCACTGGCCGTTGTAATGATTACCGTCCGGGCTCAGTTTACCTACGCCACCTTTTCCGTCTACATCCCAAGCGCCGCCGTCGATCAGCGAGACATACAGGATGCCTGCTTTCGGATCAGGAAGGACGGATTCGGGAACGGCGACAACGGTATCCGTTTCCCAGAGTTTTTGCAAAGAGGGGGCTTGTGCAAGCGCCATCGCGGGGAGGCCGGCTGCGAGCGCCAGCGCTATCAGTCGATTTTTCATCTGTCAGGTTATTTTTTTCAAATTACAGCATTTGTGGAAACTGCTGAAATTGTTAGTGGTTCCAGACCAAACAGTTCCGCCAGTAGTTCATAGGAAAGCAAGCGGTCCTCCGATCGTTCGGTGAACGTGGAAATAACGATCTCATCGACGTCAAATGAGGCGGCGAGGTTCGTCAATTTTACCCGCATTTCTTCCGGGCTGCCGATAGCGGTCCGCTGCCGGTTATACAGTACCCGCTGCCATTCGGCCGGCGTATACTCGTAGGCGGTGGCGGCAGCCAACGTAGGGATTTCATCATAGCGGCCTTTTTCAAAGCCCAGCAGGCGGTAGTCGATCAAAGCCTGCGTATCGGCGACTTTTTGCGGGTCTTCCGAGCAGAAAGCGAATATGCCTACACTGGCCCTGGGCTTTGTCAGCGTGACCGAGGGCCGCCAACGCTCCCGGTAGGCGCGGATCGCTTCTGGTCCTCCTACAGGATTGATGAATTGCGCATAACACAGGGACATTCCGTAATGAGCTGCCAGGTATGCGCTCTCCCCGCTGGAGGTCAGCATCCACAATTCCGGTTGGGTGTCGATGCGTGGAATGGCCCGGATCTTTCCTTCATAGTTGCCGGGCCCGGGTGTATCGGATAAAAAGTCATAGAGATCTTTTATCTGGCGGATATATTCCTGAGGATCGAAGGTATTCGTCGGGTTCAGGAGTTGGGCCGTCAGCCGGTCGCCGCCCGGTGCACGTCCTAAGCCAAGGTCGATGCGACCCGGATACAGGGCCTCCAGCAGCCGGAAGTTCTCCGCCACTTTTAAGGTGCTGTGATTGGGCAGCATGATACCACCGGATCCCAGGCGGATGGCTTTCGTCTCTGCCGCCAGGCGGGCGATCAGGATCTCGGGCGCCGCACCTGCCAGAGTAGTAGTATTGTGGTGCTCTGACAGCCAGTAACGGGTGTAGCCGAGACGATCTGCCAGTTTAGCCAGTCTGATGGTCTCCTGGAGTGCCGCTACCGCATCGCTGTCTTTACGGATAGGAGTTTGATCGAGAACGCTGAGCCGAAGTTTGTTAGCCATAGTGAATGGATTAACAATCCGGGTGCCCTAAAAGTTTTTTTGCATTTTATCCAACTGCTGATTATCTTTGTTTCAATATGATATCGTTTTGATATCATATTGAATTAAAAACAAACTTTACAACTATGGACACCCAAACCAGTGTATCCGAAAGGATCAAAAAACCCCTAAGTGGTTACATTATATTGATAATCATGTTATTAATAATGATGGCTGCATGTTGGTCGGTTAGCAGCGGACCGGGACGGCCTTTTACGATCATCCTGGTCGCGGTCTTTTTCCTTTTGTGGAAAGGATTGGTAGTGAACAGCCCCAATAACGCCAAGCTTTTATTGCTATTCGGCACCTATCATTTTACCATTCGCCAAAGTGGTTTTTTCTGGGTCAATCCATTCTATCGGCGGATGGCCTTAACCCTGCGCGCCAGGAATTTCGAGAGTGACAAAGTAAAGGTCAACGATAAAATGGGCAATCCCATCGAGATCAGCGT
>JAMFSL010000169.1 GCA_026225275.1 Puia dinghuensis | reverse complement strand
AAATTGGTAGGCAAATTTAGACTAAAAATTTATGTCTTACCTTCGATAAAATTTTCTTTCATGAAGAAATTCGTCTTGTTGATCATTATTTTACTCGTCGCCGGCCTCCTGGTCTACAAGCTCTTATCGGATAAGAACCCTCAGCCGCAACAGCCCAAGGATCAGGCTCTTCGGATCGGCAAAAATACCGGTGTATTCAATACAGCTTTTTCAGGATTGATGAGTAAATACTTTGATATGAAGGACGCCCTCGTGAACTGGGATACGACGGCGGCCGATCAGGCAGCCTATGCGGTGATGACAGATGCGGATAGCCTGCCGATGAAACAGCTGAAGGCAGATACCTCGATTATCCTGACCGCTGAAAGTCTGGCCGTCAGCATCAGCGGCGAGGCCAAAGGCTTTTCCGGCGAGACGGGCATCGAAGCCCGGCGGCGGTCCTTCAATATGCTGACGGATGAATTATACAATCTCATCCGTACCGTTCGCTATGACGGAGAGACGATCTATCACGTGAAGTGTCCCATGGCTTTCAATGATTCTGAAGAGGCCTTCTGGCTCAGCAATACGTCAGCCATCAGCAATCCCTATCTGGGCAATAAAAATCCTAAGTATAAAAATAAGATGGTCGGCTGTGGGGAGATTGTCGATTCGCTCGATTTCGTAAAGAAGTAAGGCGGGGCCGCAAAAGTCCGTCACGGCTTATAGACAAAACGAACGGCGGCACTGTTTTGTTCACTGGAAGACAGGTAAACCTCTATTTTTTCCGATCCGGCCGTTACCATCATCAATGCTGTATTCGGCGGGATCGTCCCCAGGTTATCCGCATACATCACCAGTTCGTATTCCGTACCCGGAAAGGCATTGACATGCAGGGTGAGAGGCCTGTCGGTCAGCATCCGGCGATAAAGCAGCAACTTGTTATTGATAAGCACGGTCACGGTATCACCATCGATAACCCCATCGTCATACAGCTGGATGGTCACATCCGGACTTTTGAGGGTCACTGTTTTGACCTGTATCTTTTCCCTGGGCAGCAGGTGCAGGGACTCCTGTAGTTTGGCCAAAGTATCATTCTGGTCAATATCGACGGGAAAGTCTGATGTCGTGGCTTTCTTCAGCTGGATTCTGCCGGGAGGGCAGATCAGCTGTTTTTCGGAATACGTTCCCTTCCAATCTCCCTTCAATTCTTCCTGGTCGCCTGTCTTCGAATAGTTGAGATCATAGGTCTTGACACAGGGCAGGCAGTCTGATGGTATATTGGCCTCCAATATCCTGTTTTCTATCAGTACGAGCCGGTGCGTTTGGGGATTATAGCGTCCCGTAAAGCTCATCTTGACAAAATGGCTCTTGTCATAATAATCATAAGCCCGACCTGAAATCCGGTCATTGGTGGCATTGATCTGCAGTTCCAGAAAATACTGCGGGTAACATCCGCCAGGCCCCTGGGTCAGGACTCCTTTCCAGATACCATTCAGATCTTCGGCCTGGCAGCAGAAAGTAAGGGCGGACAGGATTGCCAGGTACAGGCCACGCATGGGTCAATCGGGTTTTACATATTTGAAAGTGATCGAGGCATTTTTTTGCAGGCTGGAAGTGATATTCACTTTGTATTCCTTGTCGCCCGCCTTGACGATCATCAGGGAGGTATTGGGTGGGATTTCCCCTTCATTGTCAGCCACCAGCACTAATTCGTGAAAATCGTTGGTATCATCGAGGTGGAGGGTTACAACAAGGGGGCGGTCGGTCAGCATAGCGTGATCGAGCACCCGCCGGTTATCCAGATAGACGGATATCGTATCATTATCAATGGCGCCGTCGTCATAAATATTTAACACCACTTCCTTGGTATGTACTGTCAATGACCGGACCAGTACGGTGGACCGATCGATCAGCACCCTGGGGACGACCGTGGGAAAATGCCGGTTCATGCTGACCATGCTGTCGTTGGACGTGGACTGCACAGTGCCCTTTGGAACGGAGATCCTGGCCACGGGAGGCGGAGGTGGCGGAGGCGTCGTGGGGGGCGGCGGGGTGGGGTGGTGGTGAACGACAGGCGGCGACGTCCTGGCGGTGAGCCGGGTGCTATCGGGACGGTGGGGCACATGCGATGGGATTTTGGCGGTGTTGTGAATGCTGTCGGGCCGATGGGTGGGGAGTGGTTTAGACAGAGGGGCCGCCTTCAGTTCTTTTTCCCGCTCGACGAGGAAGGGTTCTTCGGGGAAATCGGAGAATGCCTTTCTACGCAACAATACCTTGCCCCGGCCGCAATTAGTAGAATCCTTCAGCGTCATACTGACGAATTTGCCTTCGAGGAATTCTTCTCCTCCATATTTGAAATATTGGAGGAAGCAGGTCATCATGCAGACGCCGCCGAAACTATTGCGCAGCTCCAGCAATTTGCCTTCCTGAATCAAAACCTTACCGGTATGGACATTGATAGAACCGGTTGCGGCAGCCTTGCCGTAAAAGATGGTAGACAAATAAGAATAGGTCACGGCCTCGAGGGTTTTGCCGCGCTGAGCGATCTGCACTTCGAATCTATAGCGGTCATCGGCGCTGGAAGACTGTCTGCCTTCATCGTCGGAAACGAAGTGCCCTTGCCAGATGCCTGTCAGTTCCTGGGCGTGCAGCAAAAAGGGTGTAACAAATACAAGAAGTAGTAAGAGTCTCTTCATATTCTGTCATTTTCACCATAGCAAATTAGGTAAATAATTGTTTGTACCCTTTACCATTTGTAAAATCCAATTTGGCGCAAGTTTGTTAAATTTGCACCCTTATGATCAAAATCACTTTTCCGGACGGCGCCGTCAGAGAATATAACAGCGGCGTCACTGCATTAGATATCGCCCGGTCCATCAGTGAAGGATTGGCGAGAAAAGTATTGGCTGCGAATGTAAATGGGCAGGTATGGGATGCCACGCGCCCGATCACGACAGATGCGACACTCACCTTGCTGACCTGGACGGATAAGGATGGCAAATCCACTTTCTGGCATTCTTCTGCCCACCTCATGGCTGAGGCGGTAGAAGTCATTTTCCCTGGCGCTAAATTCTGGGTAGGACCGGCCATCGACACCGGTGGTTTCTATTACGATATGGATCTGGGGGGCAGGCAAATTACCGAAGACGACCTTCGCCAGTTGGAAGCCAAGATGGCCGAACTGGCCAAAAAAAATGCGGTCTACCAACGGAAAGAGATTTCCAAGGCGGAAGCGATAAGTTATTTTGCCGAAAAGGGCGACGAATACAAGCTCGATCTGCTGGAAAAGCTGGAGGATGGGCAGATCACTTTTTATACCCAGGGGAATTTTACCGATCTCTGCCGCGGGCCTCATATCCCGAATACCGGGCTGATCAAAGCGATGCGGCTGACCAATATAGCCGGAGCGTACTGGAAGGGAGACGAACGGAACAAAATGCTGACCAGGGTCTACGGGGTGACTTTTCCTGCCCAGAAGGAACTGGACGAATACCTGTTGATGCTCGAAGAGGCGAAAAAGCGGGACCACCGGAAATTGGGCAAGGAACTGGGGATTTTTACCTTTGACGAGCAGGTGGGCCCCGGACTGCCGCTGTGGATGCCCAACGGCACCGTGATCATCGAAGAGCTGGAGCGCTTGGCCAAAAAGACCGAAGAGCAGGCAGGCTACAAAAGGGTCGTTACCCCGAATATCGCCAAGGAAAGCCTCTATATCACCAGCGGCCATCTGCCTTATTACCAGGACAGCATGTTTCCGCCGATGGAGCTGGAAGGGGAGAAATATTACCTGAAGTCCATGAACTGTCCGCATCACCACAAGATCTTCGCGGCTGAGCCCAAATCCTATAAAGATCTGCCGTACCGGCTGGCGGAATATGGGACCTGCTACCGCTATGAGCAGAGCGGAGAGCTCTTCGGGCTAATGCGGGTACGGTGTTTGCATATGAATGATGCTCATATTTATTGTACCAAGGCGCAGTTCTACGACGAGTTCAGGGCCGTCAACGAGATGTACCTGAAATACTTTAAAATATTCGGGATCGACAAGTATGTGATGCGCTTCAGCGTCCACGCGCCTTCCAAGCTGGGCATAAAATACATTGACGAACCGGAGCTTTGGAAGGAAACCGAAGACCTGGTGCGGGATGTCCTCATAAGGACCAATACGCCTTATATCGAGGTGCCGGACGAAGCCGCCTTTTATGGACCCAAGATCGACGTCCAGATCTGGAGCACGATAGGCAGGGAATTTACCCTGGCGACCAACCAGGTGGACTTTGCCCAGGGCAAGCGTTTTAAGCTGGAATTCACCAATAAGGATAACCATGCCGAAACGCCCCTGATCATCCACCGGGCGCCACTGGGAACGCATGAACGCTTCATTGGCTTCCTTTTGGAGCATTATGCGGGCAAGTTTCCGGTATGGCTGGCGCCACTGCAGGTAAAGATCCTGCCGATCACCGATAAGTCTTTGGAATATGCACAAAGTCTTTTGGTTTCCCTGAAAAATGCGGATATTCGTGTAGAAGTAGACGATCGCAGTGAAAAGATCGGAAAGAAGATCCGAGATACCGAACTCGCTAAAGTGCCTTATATGCTGGTCATCGGAGAAAAAGAAATGGCCGATAATAAAGTGGCGGTACGGAGACAAGGCAAAGGAGATCTGGGCGTGAAAGGTATCGAAGAGTTCATTGCGGAGATAAAGAAAGAGATTATCGAACGCACCTCCAATCCCTGAGAGGTGTGAATTTTAAAGAGGTAAAAAAATCAGCAGTTTCCGGCAGGGAGGGAAGCTGGACTTAAAAACAGTAAATGGCATTTCCACCGAGACCCCCAAGAGGGAATTTTAATCCACGATTCAGAAAAGAACAACAACAAGAACATCGCACCAACCATATGATCAGGGTTCCGCAGGTGCGATTGGTAGGTGACAATATCGAGGTAGGCGTGTATCCGATCCAGGAGGCCCTGAAGATGGCCCAGGAACAGCAGCTCGACCTTGTCGAAATCTCTCCCAATGCGGATCCCCCCGTTTGTAAGATCATCGACTATAATAAATTCCTTTACGAGAAGAAGAAGAAGGAAAAGGAGATGAAGGCCAAGAGCAAGGCTTCGGAAGTAAAGGAGATCCGGTTCACCCCGAATACGGATGACCATGATTTCGATTTCAAGGCCAAGCATGCCGAAAAATTCCTGAAAGAAGGAAATAAGGTAAAGGCATACGTCCAGTTCAAGGGTAGGGCGATCCAATTCAAGGAAAGAGGCGAACTCCTGCTATTGAAATTTGCCGAACGGCTGGGCGATTCTGGCGTTCTGGAAGGGATGCCGAAAATGGAAGGCAAGCGGATGTTGGCCATCTGGGCCCCCAAATCGCAGAAAAAGAAGGAAAAAGAGAAAGGAGCCCCGTCATAGAACGATTGGCCTTCGGCCGGCACCCCTCCGGGTCGCTTTGAAATGATTGGCCTTCGGCCGGCGACCGTCCCGGTCGCCCTAGAAAAAAGCCGCCTGAAGGGCGGCTTTTTTGATTATTTTACCTACCTTTGCGCTCCAAATAGCCCAACCGGCTCCATAAGTGCTCCGCCTGTGCGGATCCGCCATCAGGGTTTCATACAAAAGCATTCAAAAATGCCTAAGGTTAGAACGAACTCAAGTGCCAAAAAGAGGTTTAAAGTGACCGGCACCGGGAAGATCACCTTCCAAAAAGCTTTCAAACGTCACATTCTTACTAAAAAATCAAAGAAGCGCAAGCGTCTCATGGCCAAAAAAGGCGAAGTCAGCCAGGCCAATCTGGACTTTGTAAAACGTTTATTGCGGCTTAAATAAGCGGTCCACCGATAGGACAGACATTAGCACATTATTAATATTCAAACTAGTTAAGATATGCCACGTTCAGTAAACGCCGTCGCATCCCGGGCACGCAGGAAACGTATCCTCAAACAGGCCAAAGGGTTCTATGGCAAACGTAAAAATGTATATACCGTCGCCAAGAACGTCCTGGAGAAAGGTCTTCAGTACCGTTATGTCGGCCGCAAGTTGAAGAAGAGAGAGTACCGCACGCTGTGGATCGCCCGTATCAATGCCGCTGTCCGCGCAGAAGGGTTGACCTACTCTGCCTTCATCCACCTGCTGAGCCAGAAAGGGATTGGCCTTGACCGTAAGATCCTTGCTGACCTGGCTATGAATGAGCCGGAAACGTTCAAACTACTGGTCGCCTCCGTTAAATAATTATAAATAATTAACGCTTACCATACCGAGGGTGTCTCTCAAAAGGAGGCACCCTCTTTTTTATTTTATCAATTGTGTAAAAAACTACACTTTTGCATAATTAATAACTTACTAACTATTAATATTGATAAACCTGGATCAGTCTCAGAATAACACATACACCGACCTGGTGACGCAAACCTTTAACTTCCCGCAGGAAGGTTTCGAAGTCAAAGACAACTATCTTCAATTCAATGGCGTCGACTTAAAAGCCCTCATCGATAAGTACGGCACGCCCATGAAGCTGACGTATCTGCCTAAGATCGGCAACCAGATCAACAAGGCCAAGAAGATGTTCGCCGCAGCGATCAAGAAACATAAGTATGAAGGCAAATATTTCTACTGCTATTGCACGAAGAGCTCCCATTTTTCCTTCATAGTTGAAGAGGCGCTGAAGAACGAGATCCACCTGGAGACGTCTTTTGCCTATGACATCGAGATCATTAAAAGGCTCTACCAGCGAAAGAAGATCACCAAGGATACCTTCATCATCTGCAATGGTTTCAAGCAGAAAAGCTATACCAGCCGCATCGCCTCCCTGCTCAACAGCGGCTTCAAAAATGTCATCCCCATCCTCGACAACAAGGATGAGCTGCAGCAATATAAACGGTCGGTAAAGGTGCCCTTCAAACTCGGTATCCGGGTGGCGGCGGAAGAAGAGCCTACCTTTCCTTTTTATACTTCCCGCCTTGGCTTCAGGGCCAGGGAGGTACTGGAATTCTATGTCGATAAGATCGAGGGTAATGAAGACCGCTTCCAGCTGAAAATGCTCCATATCTTCCTCAACAAGGGGATCAAGGACGATATCTATTACTGGAGTGAACTGAATAAGGTGATCAACCTGTACTGCCAGCTGAAGAAGATCTGTCCTGAGCTGGATTCCATCAATATCGGCGGCGGATTCCCCATCAAACATTCGCTGGGATTCGAATACGATTATCAGTTCATGATCAATGAGATCGTCGGAAATATCAAAAAGGCCTGCAAGCGGAATAACGTTCCCATGCCCCATATCTTCACCGAATTCGGCAGTTATACGGTAGGGGAGAGCATGGCGCATATTTACAGCGTGATCGGCCAGAAGATGCAGAATGACCGCGAGATCTGGTATATGATCGATTCTTCCTTCATTACTACACTGCCCGACACCTGGGGGATCGGCGAGCGCTTCCTGATGTTGCCCATCAACAAATGGGATGTGGAATATCAACGGGTAGTGCTGGGCGGTATCACCTGCGACAGCCATGACTATTACGACTCGGAAGAGCATATCAATGAAGTGTTCCTGCCGAAGGTCGTGAATGGGGAGCCTCTGTATGTAGGCTTTTTTCATACCGGCGCCTACCAGGACCAGATCAGTGGGTATGGGGGCATCAAGCACTGTCTGATCCCTTCGCCCAAGCATGTGATCGTGGGATATGATAAGAACGGCAAGCTGACCGACTGGGTGCATGCCAAGGAACAGACTGCACAAAGCATGCTGAAGATACTGGGCTATCTGTAGATTTGAACTGTAGATTTGAAACCTGCCTTGCGAGAATACCGGATGCGCCTTAATGCTTCATCCGGTATTTTTTATTCACCTTGGGATTGTCGAAATAAGCGTTCAGCTGTTCTTCGGTCATGCCGACCGTCTCGTCCAGCGGAACGTCGATGAGCTGGACCTGTGTCTGCTTCAACTCGGTTTTGAGGGCGGCGACCTTTTTGACAATGTCGGGATCTCTTTCTCCCAGGATAGCATTGTCATGCATGGTATAGTCCAGGCGTTTGATCGAAGAGCGCACCAGGGTGGCCTGGTTCTGATCGGCAGTGGGTGCGGGCGCTGTCGTCTCCTTGACCGGTTCCATGGCGACCCCTACGCTGGGGAGGATAGCCCCGGTGGTCGTAGAGTTAGTGCTGGTCGCGATGGTACCGCCCAGACCTGCGCTGGCCATACTCATATCGAAACCGGTCCGGGTGTGCATGGTCTTCTTCACCTTTCTGTCCAGCTGATAAAAAGCGTATTTCAGCCGAAGGATATACGTCCGGTAGTTCTTCAGCGTCAGGTTGTAATCGATCATTTCATAGGTAAAGTTGAGGGCATCCTTGACATAGATGCGGATCGTAGCTGTATCATGGGTGAATACTTTAGTGGTACCCACAAAATACAGGAGCAACAGGCGCATTTTGGCAGAATCCGTTTCCTTGACGAAATCGTAGGGCGGCGACCAGGTAAAGTCGTCATCACAGGCTTTGACGTCAGATTTGGTCTTGACGGGGATGCTGGAGTAAAAGTTGATATTTTCTATGGGATACGTTCCGGTTTCACACTGCACGCGGAAACTGATCGTATCTCCTTCTTCTACATACAAGACATTACTGACGGTGGGTTTGAGGTGGGAAGGGATGATTTCGGTGGTGAAAAATTCAATCGTAAAGGCGGTGTCCAGTTTGTCATTGGGGTTATTCAGATTTTGCACCCCGATAGTGACCTTGTATGGAAAGTCGTATTTCAGCCTGCCGGAAAGAAAGAAGGACTTGTCGGCCCGGAAGGTGATCAGCCCGTTCTCCTTGATCTTCATCCCTACCGGTGCATTGCGCATGTAGAAGAAGTATTTGCTGATGTCCCGGTTGATTTCCAGCTGGTAGGTCAGCGTCGAATCCACATGTAAGGTAAAATAAGGGTTGAGGTTACGTATCCTCAGGGAATCTTCGCCCTTGCCAGCCGTATCCGCCAGCGGCATGGGCACGCGAAATGTCGGAGCTTGAGAGAATCCCTTGTTCGAGATGATAATTCCTGCCCATACGAAAAGCCAAAGCCTTATTACGACCGAAGGTTTAATCATATTCTTGGATAAAAGATACGTTAATTGAAGCCCGAAATTAAAACAATCAGCCCTAAAAATATATAACAAAATTAAATTTAAGCCTTTATGACGGGCGGAAAGGGCGTCAAAGCAAAAGGCCGGCTCATCGAAACGATGAGACCGGCCTCTGTTATTCAACCAAAACCAACCCACTACCAAAACCAACTGTCTTTATCGGAATGAAGCCGACAATTACTTCATTACTGGATCGAAATCTGTTTGGCGGCGTCCTTTACCTGTTCTTTCTTAGGCAGGAGGAGTTTCAGCACACCGTTTTCATACTTAGCCTGAATGCCATTGCTTTCGATCTGGTCATCCAGGTTAAAGCTGCGTTTGAAGCTTTTGAAGGAAAATTCCTTGCGAACGGTCTTGTAGTCTTCCGTCTTAGTTTCTTCTTTCTTCTCAAAGCTGACCGTCAACTGGCCATTATCCAGAGCGATCTTAAAATCTTCTTTGCTGCGGCCGGGGGCGCTGAGTTCCAGGTGATAGGCGTCAGCAGTTTCATGGATATTGACCGGAGGAAAAAAGCCGAAACTTTCTTCCCTTCCCAGGCCGGCAGGAAGACCCTGAAAGAATTCATCTACAAAATTGGTAAGACTCCTGTGTCCGTTGTTATTGACTTTTACGAGTGTCATAGTGTTTCTTATTTAAGTTCGATAATTTTGTTTGACGCAGAAGGAGGAACAAACGGCATACCATCCGGCTGGAAAGCCTTTTTACCCGTTATTTTGGCGGAATAGGCGATAGAATAGTGACACATTAGCATATCGGCAGTGATTTTAGTGACAGAATAGCATTTTGGAATGTAAGTCGCGGTCGTATTATCGTAGAGAGAACTTTTTGTCTACTTTTGTGTTTCTTATCTAAAATCTAAAAAAATGTATCCACAGGAAATAGTAATTCCGATGAAGGAGCAGTTGACCGACAACGGTTTCAACGAGCTGCTGACGTCTCAAGAAGTAGATGACCAATTGCAGAAATCCGGGACAACCCTGGTGATGGTAAATTCCGTCTGCGGTTGTAGTGCTGGTTCTGCCCGGCCGGGTGTTTTGATGGCTGTGGCCAATGGCGCCAAAAAGCCGGATTACCTGGCGACGAGCTTTGCCGGTTTTGATCTGGAAGCCATAGGGAAGATCCGCGAGCATCTGTTGCCTTATCCGCCGTCTTCTCCGGCCATTGCGCTGTTTAAAGATGGTAAATTGGTCCATATGATCGAGCGCCACCAGATCGAAGGTCGTCCTGCCCAGCTGATCGCTCATAATTTGATCGCTGCGTTCGAGGAATATTGTTGAGTTCAAACACATTGTATTATTCAAAGAGGTCGTTTGCATAGCAGACGACCTCTTTTTTTTAAGCTACGCGAATGTCTGTGTGGGTATTATTCAGCCCGGTTTTACAATATTCACATTTGGGGATAATCGATGAAACGTAGGAATAACCAATATTTGAGCGGAAAAATGTTCCCCGTGGAACACTTTTGTGGAACGAGAATGCCCAATATTTAGTGTGATGTGGAAAATTAATTTTGGCGGAGAGTTGGAGAAGTGGGCCCAGAGTGAGACGCGGGGGGCAAACCGGCCGATAGTGTTTTGTTCGGGATTTTGATGTACGTTTGCGGCAGCATCATCAGCCTATGTATCCCAATCTTTATTACGCCTTTAAAGATCTGTTCGGAGTATCTCTGCCGTACCTGCGCTTTGTCAATTCGTTTGGCTTTTTCGTAGCCCTATCCTTTATCGGAGCAGCCGTTACGCTGACCTGGGAATTGCTGCGCAAGGAGAGGGAAGGAGTTTTGCACTATCGGGAAGAAATGGTGTGGATCGGCAAACCGGCCAGTCCTACCGAACTGCTCCTGAATTTCGTTCTGGGCTTTGTTCTGGGCTTTAAACTGATCGGGTTGTTTATTTCCTCCAGTGCAATGACGGCCAACGTACAGGATTTTATCCTCTCCGGGGAAGGCAGCCTTCCGGCCGGCTTAATAGTAGGATTTTTATTTGCAGGACTGAAATGGTATGAAAAGAACAAGCAAAAACTGCCCCAGCCCCAGGAGAAGAAGATCAGGATCTGGCCTCATGACAGGGTAGGGGATTTGACGATATACGCTTTTGTCTTTGGGTTCCTTGGCGCCAAGATCTTCAATAGTTTCGAAACGTGGAGTGATTTCGTCAGAGACCCGATGGGCTCGCTCTTCTCTTTCAGCGGGCTGACCTTTTATGGCGGGCTGATCTGCGCCGCCCTGGCTATCTGGTATTATGCCCGGAAAAACGGCATCGGCTTCTGGCAATTGAACGACGCTACCGCTCCCGGTCTGATGCTGGCCTATGCCGTCGGCCGGATCGGATGCCAGGTATCCGGCGATGGTGACTGGGGCATCCTCAACAGCGCCTATATCACCACTCCCGGTGGTAAGGCAGCTCTGGCGCAACCTGGTGACTATGATCGTGTTATTCATCAATACCAGGAGAATTACCTGCCTCAGTTCGGCGGGCTGGATAAAATCCCGCATCTGTCAGTAAAAGCACCTTCTTTCCTTCCGGACTGGCTTTTCGCCTATTCCTATCCCCATAACGTCATCATGGAAGGAGCCCGTATTCCCGGATGTGATGGCAACCAATATTGTAACCAGCTGCCCATTCCTGTCTTCCCAACGCCTTTTTATGAGACCCTGACCTGCCTGGTGCTCTTCTTCATCCTCTGGTCGATCCGTAAAAAGCTGAAAACGCCAGGGAAGCTTTTTGCTATTTATTTAATACTCAATGGAGTGGAACGTTTCCTGATCGAACATATCCGGGTGAACAGCCAATATAACATCTTTGGATTTCATCCCACCCAGGCTGAGCTGATTTCTGCGGCCCTTGTTATCGCAGGAGTAACGCTTCTCCTGGTCCTCGACAAAAAGAAATCCGCCGCCCCGCCCTTCGGGCCGGGACCGGATGAGGCCGCAACTTCCGGCGCAGGGCCCGATCCGGGTCCGGGATCTCCCCTTAGGACCGGATAATACCGGCCCCAGTCCCGATTTTCGTGAGTTTTCGCCATTCCTCCGCCTAACCTTCCTTTCATCATTTGCCCCGATAAGGCTGTAACAGCCATACGCCTTTTTGCGTCCAAACGCATGGGAGCGTCCAAACGCATGGGAGCCGGCATTTTCCGGCTTGTCATCACCAAAATCCGTACACCTGTCAAGTAAACTTCCCGGCGCCATCATCACCCGATAATTTTGTCATCGCTACATCAGCTATCGCCAATCATCAATAAAATCGGCCTTTGGACACAAAGACAGGTTCTATGTAAAACAAAGTACCAATCTTTGTACTGTAATTGATTTAAAATAGTACTTTACAACCAACTTATATGAAACGTATTTTTGCCACCCTTACTGCTTTCCTGCTGATCTTAACCGGGCTGTCATCTACGGCACAAACTACTGCCGGCAGTAATAAATTAGACGGTAACATAAAAGTAGACGGTAACATAAAAGATGAAAAAGGACAACCTATAGAAGCTGTGACGGTCACCCTGCTTCAGGCCAAAGACTCCAGTCGGTTGAAAGAGACGATGACCAGTAAAACGGGTCACTTTACTTTCGAGAACGTCCCGGTCGGGAAATACCTGGTTTCCGCGTCTTCAGTAGGGTATAGTCTCGTTTATTCACAGCCATTGCAACTCGTGACAGGCAGGCCGGCCTCCACCTTACCGCCGCTGGTCATGACCGGGGCGACCACCAGTCTTCACGAAGTCGCGGTAGTCGGCAAGCGCCCGCCCATTGAGCAAAAGCCGGACCGGACGATCATCAACGTCGATGCTTCACTCTCAAATACAGGCTCTACCGCCATGGATGTACTTGAAAAGGCCCCCGGCGTCACGCTGGATAAAGATGACAATATCAGTCTCAAGGGCAAACAGGGCGTGTCGGTCATGATCGATGGCAAACCCACCTATTTGTCGGCGGCCCAGCTGGCCGATTACCTGCGCAGCCTGCCGGCTTCCGCTATCGATCAGATCGAACTGATGACCAACCCCTCCGCCAAATACGATGCTGCCGGCAACTCGGGCATCATTAATATAAAGACTAAAAAGAACAAGCTGAAAGGCTTTAACGGCAACGTTAACCTGACGCATACCCAGGGCGTCTATCCCAAACCCAGTGGCAGTCTCAACCTGAATTACCGTACCGGTCAGTTCAATTTCTTCCTGAATGCAGGCTATTCCCACTGGGAAGGTTTCCAGGTGCTGCAGATCACCCGCAAATACCTCGACGATGACGCTGCACAGACGATCAACTCGATCTTCCGGCAGACAACGGTCATGCATTTTGTCAACCCCGAAGCCAACGTGAAATTCGGGATGGACTACTTTCTGAACCAGAAGACCACCCTTGGCTTCGTTGTCAGCGGCTTCCGTAACAAGGAACAGGACCGTTCAGGCAGCAATATCCAGCTGATGAATCCCAATTATGTGGTCGATTCCCTGGTCTATTCGCCCAATACCAATAACACGACCTGGAAGAATGGCTCGGCCAACCTGAATTTCCGTCACGAATATGATTCCGCCGGCCGGGAGCTGTCTGTTGATCTGGACTACGTTCGCTATTCCTCGGTCAGCGATCAGTATTTCAACAACCTGACCTATTCACCCGACAACATACTGCTGGACCAGTCTATCCTCACCGGCAACCTGCCCAGCACGATCAATATTTACACCTTGAAAACAGATTACACCAGGCCGCTGGCCAAAGGGTACAAACTGGAGACGGGTATCAAGCTGAGCTATGTTAATACCAACAATACGGCTGATTACTACGACATGGAGGGAGGCAAAGCATATGTGGATACGACCAAGACCAACGCCTTCATCTACCGCGAGAACATCAACGCCGCGTATGTGAATATGACCAAACAATACGGGAAATGGACCGTTCAGGCCGGGTTACGCCTGGAGAACACCAACTATTATGGTCATCAGCTGGGTAACCCGCTGACGGTGATCAATAATGACTCTTCCTTTTCCCGGAGCTATACCAATCTTTTCCCGACCCTGTACCTGACCTACCAGGTGAATGAAAAGAATCAGTTGACCCTCAACTATGGCCGGCGTATCGACCGCCCGGCTTACGCGGACCTGAACCCCTTCCTGTTCTTCCTGGACGAGTACACGTACCAGGCCGGTAATCCTTATCTGCAGCCTCAATATACGCAGAACGTAGAGCTGTCACACACCTACAACCGCAGCCTGACGACGACCCTTAACTATAGCTATACTAAGAATTTCTTTACCCAGACCTTTGAACAGTCGGGTCAGGCCACTATCGTCCGCAATGGCAATATCGGCGCCCGCCAGAATGCAGGTGTTTCGGTGAGCTACATGCTGCCCGTGGCCAAATGGTGGACGGCTGTCCTGTACAGCAATGTCAACTACACCAAATTCACCGGGGTGCTGTATGGCCAGAACCTCGATGTGCAGGCTACCACGCTGCTGCTAAATGTCAATAACCAGTTCACCCTTGGGCATGGGTGGGCAGGTGAGCTGTCCGGCTTTTATCGCACCAAAGGGGTCGAAGGACAGGTGGTCGTCTACCCGCTGGGGCAGGGGACTGCCGCCATCTCGAAAAAGATCATGAAGGATAAGGCCAGCCTTAAGCTGGCTGTGCGGGATTTCCTGTACACCAACAAACCACACGGCTACATCGATTTCCAGGAGACCGACGCGACATTCAGCAACCGCCGTGACAGCCGCCAGGTTGCCATGACCTTCAGCTGGAATTTCGGTAAACCTCTGAAGGGTGTTTCCGGCAATACCAAGCGGAATAGCGGAGCAGGCGAAGAGGAGAGCAGGGTGAAGGCCGGGGGAAATGCGAATTAGTCTGCTTTTTTGCTGTAGATTTGCCGGACAACTCCAACGAATATGCCATCCTTTGATATCGTAAGCAAGGTAGACCAGCAAGTCCTGGACAACGCTCTCAACGTCACCAAAAAAGAGATCACCAACCGGTTTGATTTCAAAGATTCTCCCGTTAAGATCGACCTGAACAAGAAGGACATGAAGATCGATCTGGAGGCGGAAAGCGATATGAAGATCAAACAGATCGTCGATGTTCTGATCAGCCGCTCGATTAAGCAGGGCCTGGACCCGCTGGCCTTCGACCTGACGAAGGAACCTCACCAGAGCGGGAAAGTGGTTCGCCAGGAAGTACCTGTCCGCAATGGACTGAAACAGGAAGACGCCAAAAAGGTCACCAAGCTGATCAAAGAATCAGGCCTGAAGGTTCAGACCCAGATCATGGACGATCTCGTCAGAGTAACGGCCAAAAAGATCGACGACCTCCAGGCCGTCATCAAGCTCTGCGGTGGGGCCAATCTGGGGATGGCACTCCAGTATATCAACATGCGCGACTAGGATACCCGAGGAACGAAGGGTACGAGCGAGGAACGAAGTTCGGGCGAAGCTCTGGATAATTCAGGCGATTTTATTTGGTCCGGACGACCAAATTCCTTAGTTTTGCAGCCGCAACGATTTTTTTTTAGGTACGGCCAAATCCGTACAACCTTCAAACAGAACAAATTATGAAAAAAGGTCTCCACCCGGCTAACTACCGGTTCGTCGTTTTCAAAGACATGAGCAATGGCACTACCTGGCTGAGCAAATCATCTGCTCAATCCAGAGAAACTACCAAGTTCGAAGACGGCAACGAATATCCCCTGATCAAATTGGAAATTTCCAATACCTCCCATCCCTTCTTCACCGGTAAGAACATGCTGGTCGATACGGCGGGAAGGATCGACAAATTCAAGAAACGTTACGCGAAGAAGGCCGATAAGGATGCCATCGCCTCCGATAAGGACGCCGTCGCCTAAGATCTCCGAAGACCATCCAGGCCTTTTTCGAACAATACTATTTCCCTTCCCATCAACCGGAAGGGATTTTTTTTTCTTTGGCGTTACCTGTAGCTTTATCGCATGGACATTCTCCAACTGGAAAAGGCTTTTTTCTCAGATGACTTATTGCCCTTTACCGCAATACGTTCGGCACTGGATATCCGCATGGGCATTCTGACCTTCCGGGAAAAATGGGCATATACCCCGGCCGCGGAACGCATTCTCGCCCATGCCCGCCTCATCCGCTATCCCTGGCATATCTTCCAATATAACGCCGAAGCGCTAATCGAAGATTTTGCTCTGCTCACTGCTGGCCGGATCTCATGGCCGATCCCGCCTTCCGTCCGGACGAGCTCCCCTGAAAATATCTTTATCGAAGAAGGAGCCAGGCTGCAGCATTGCCTGCTCAACGCCTCGACCGGGCCGATCTATATCGGGCGTCATGCCGAGATCATGGAGGGGGCGATGATCCGCGGGCCCTTTGCTGCCTGTGAAGGCTCTACCGTTAAGATGGGAGCGAAGATCTTTGGCGCCACCACACTGGGGCCTTATACCGTGGCCGGCGGCGAGATCAAGAATACTGTCTTCCTGGGGTATTCGAATAAGGGGCATGACGGCTATCTCGGCGATGCCGTGATAGGAGAGTGGTGTAATCTGGGAGCGGGCTGTTCCGCGTCCAATCTGAAGAACAACGCCGGTGAGGTGAAAGTGTATCACCCTGCATCGATAGGCTATCTCAACGCAGGCATGAAATGCGGGTTGCTGATGGGCGATTATTCCCGGGCGGCGATCAACACTTCTTTCGATACGGGCACGGTGGTCGGTATAGGCTGTAACGTTTTTGGGGAAGGTCTGACACCCAAATACATCCCTGATTTCAGTTGGGGACAGGACGGACTCACCCGCTACGAATGGGACAAGGCCGTGCGCGATATCGGCAATTGGAAGAAACTAAAAAACCACGTGCTGACCGAGGAGGAAATCCTGACTTTAAAACATATTTTTGACCAATCATACAACAAACCATTTCATTCATGAGACAACAAATCGCTGCCGCCAACTGGAAGATGAATCTTACTTTTCAACAGGGAGAAGAATTGCTGGATGCCATCCTTGCGGAAAACATCACATTGACAGATCATCAGCGGGCAGTCTTTGCCGTCCCCTTTCCTTACCTGGCCATGGCGCAGCACCGGCTGGCCGGAAAGAAACACTATGCCGCCGCGGCCCAGAATTGTTCGGATAAAAAATCCGGAGCGTATACCGGCGAAGTATCAGCGGAGATGCTGAAATCCATCCATATCCGGTATTGCGTAATCGGCCATAGTGAAAGAAGGGAATACTTTTCCGAGCAAAATGATACGCTGGCGCATAAGACGGCCATATGCCTCGCGAACGATATCACTCCCATTTTTTGTTGCGGCGAGCCGCTGGGCATCCGTGAAGCGGGTATACAACTGGGGTTTGTAGAAACCCAGTTGAAGGAATCCTTGTTTCAATTTTCTGAGGAGGAGATCCGGAAGATCGTCATCGCCTATGAACCCATCTGGGCGATCGGCACTGGTAAAACGGCCAGCGCCCAGCAGGCGCAGGAGATGCATGCACATATCCGGGCCACGCTGGCAGCTAAATATAGTCCCGCCACGGCAAACCACATCCCCATTTTATATGGCGGCAGCGTAAAGGCCGGAAATGCGGCCGAACTCTTCGCTTTGCCGGATGTGGACGGCGGTCTGGTAGGGGGCGCCTCGCTGGTGGCAGCGGATTTTGCGCAGATTATCCGTGCCCTCAAATAGATTATTTTGTATATTTTTGTAATATGGTGAAGAATCTGACTATCGCTATGAAAAAACTGGGGCGCCTTCCCAGGATAAAATTTCTTAAGCGGGTGAAATTGGGGGTAAGGAAATACATGACGGATTACCCTTATTATATAACCGTTCAAACGGTCAGCGCCTGTAACCTGAAATGCAAGCATTGTTTTATCAATGATTACCATACCGACATCCATGATGGTTTGATCAAGATCATGAAGATGGAAGAATTCAGGGCCTTTGCAGAAAGGCTCACTCCGATGATCAAACATGCCGCTTTCTTTAACTTTTCCACTTTCGAAGCGATTCTCAATAAGAACCTTTTCCAAATGATGGATCTGCTGCTCCAGATCAACCCCGACATCCAGTTTCCTTTCCTGTCCAATACGATGGAGTTGAGTGAAGACAAAGTCCGGCAGCTGGAAAAATATCCTATCTATGAAATCAATATGTCATTGGACGGCTATACCAAGAAGACCGTTGAGGATTTCAAGACGGAAGTAGTATTTGAAAAGATCATCGAAACGATAAAGATGTTAAAGGCTTCTTCCCTGAAAGACAAAGTGGCCGTTACATTCGTTTTACACCGGAATAATGCGCATGAACTACCCGATTATATCGACTTCGTTCATCAGTTGGGGGTCAGACGTATCTATGTGAATAATGTCCTCACTTTTACCAAGGCCCTCGAGCCGCTGGCACTCTACACGCCCGATGGTAATGTAGAAGTCCAGGCACTGATCGATGAGGCCGTCAAAAGGGCACGCAAACATAAGATAGCCATCAGCGTGCCGCGGATGAAGCCTAAACAGATGGGGTGTCAGACCGTCGAGGCCTTCTATGTGGATGTGAAAGGCAATGTGGCGCCCTGCGATTTTTTGGGTGTTACCACTCCTTTTACGCTGTGGGGAAAAACGACCAGTAGCCCGCCGGTGATCTTCGGCAATATTTTTAAAACGGACCCGCTGGAAATCTATCGCAGTCCGGAAGCCCGCCAATTCAGACAGTCGCACCG
This sequence comes from Puia dinghuensis, assembly GCA_026225275.1. GTDB lineage: Bacteria > Bacteroidota > Bacteroidia > Chitinophagales > Chitinophagaceae > Puia > Puia dinghuensis_B. Next base: position 71,547 of record JAMFSL010000169.1, on the reverse strand, counting down.
TGTCGGGCGGGACTTGCCCACTCAATGTGTTAACTGCATCGATGCATATGGGCTGATGTGCAGCAATCGTATCCATCACACAGCCTGATGGAATGGCTACAGGACAGATCTTATATAAAAGCATGTATTGGAAAGTCCTTCAGCTAGGCCTTTCCTTTTTCATTAATCTGTTCCTGACCCGCCACTTTCAATCGTCGATCTCTGCCGAATTTTATTCCTTTGTCTATCTGCTTTCGCTATTCGCCAGCTTCTTTACCTTAGGCCTCGACATCGGCCTGAATTATTATCTTTCCCGGCTGCAAATAAGCGCCCGGGCGGCCTGCCAGATCATCGCAGCCGTCACCATGCTGGCCTTGCTGATTAGCCTTCCTTTGCTGACCATACTGTATAGGCCCGTTCGATATCCCGATCTTTCCCGCAGTCAATGGCTGTTTTTTTCCGGTTGTCAGATTGCAGGCGTGCTGCTGACAAGCCTGTCCGGTACACTCTTCACGGCGTATGGCCGGAATTACCGCCCTTCCCAATACTCATTTGGAATCAACCTGGCGCTTGCAGTACTGGTCTTTACCGTGCCCATCTTCTACCATGGGTCGTTGGTCGTGGAGAAACTTTTCTTTCTCTATTTTTCTTTCTCTTTGCTGCAGGGGGTTATTTTATATGTAGTGGCAGCGGTACGATATTGGGGTAGGACAGGAGTCGACGCGATGAGAACTGGTCAAACGGTCGGTATCCGCGACATCCTGCGCTATTCTTTTATGGCATTCATCACCAATTTTATCTTCTTCGTCGGGGGCAGGCTGTGTATCTACCTCCTGCCTTACCGGGTCGATGCTGCCGATCAGGGTAATTATATTCAGGCGTATAAACTGGTGGAATATATGGGCCTTATAGCCTCTTTTTTGTATTATCCTTTCATAGCCTTAGTGGCCGGCCAGACGGAAGGAAAGACAAAAGACCGGCTGTTGTTATTCCTGGTACGCCTTTCCCATACCGCCGTGCTTGTGTTCTCTCTTTTTATGCTCGTCGCAGGTAAGACGCTGTTGCCTTTCGTTTACGGACACTCGTTCGATCGGATGTATGGAATTTTTATTTGTTTCATTCCCGGCCTTTTCCCGGTTTGCTCGTCCACTTTTTTTACGGCTTATTATTACGGCGCCGGCCAGTTGAAATACAATTTTATCAGCGGGTGCATTCAGTTGACGACGATCTTCATCCTCTTCTTTGTATGTACCTCCCTGGGAGGAGTACGGGGCGCAGCCATTGCCTTCAGTTTGGGCAGCATCGCCTCCATGGCGTATGATTGTATTGTTTTCCGGAAAGTGACACTCTACCGGGTACGGGACCTGCTACTGGTCAACGGAGCAGATGGGCGGCTGGTACTGGACTTTTTTCGGCAATGGCGCCGGCAGCCTGCAAAATAATCCGCATTTGTGTAGATTTACAGTATGGCATTACTCACATCCTTGAAAAAGGGCTTTAAAAAAAGCCTGGAAAAGATGGGTTACGAAATCCGTAATCTCAATAGGCTACGCGCTGCGAATGCGGTGATATACAATACGGCGGAATATGCGGATCGTTTCTATTCCGACAGCGCGCTGGTGGAGATATACAAAAGAGAAAATGTGCCGCAGCACCTGCAGAATCTGCGAACGGTATTGGCAGAAGAAAAGATTAGCCTGAGCAATGATATGGCCATTCTCGATGCCGGTTGCGGTACCGGCGACTGCCTCCATATGCTGTGGCAGGAATATGGTATCCGCCAATTGACAGGCACCGATTTTTCGGCCAGCGCGTTGGCCATCACCGCCAAAACCTGTCCCCAGGCGCGACTGCACCAGGTGGATATGTATGGTAGGTTAGCGCAGGATTTCGACCTTATTCTCTGCCAACAGGTGCTGGAACATCTCGAAAGACCCGAAGACGCTCTCCGCAATCTGATGGGTATGCTGCGCCCGCAGGGATTGATATTGATCACCGTTCCGGATGGACGATTGGACGATTTTGCAGGACATATCCATTTCTGGGGCAGTGACAGCCTTCCGCTGTTCCTGCAAAAGGAATTACAGGGCTGCACGATCCGGTCGGGGCATTTGCAGGATGGGGTGTCGCTTTATGCTACTATCAGGAGGGGATAAGAAGGGCAGTAAGGTGAGATTCAGCACCAGTAATTCCCAAAAGGAAACATCGACGAAGAAATAATTGATGAGATGGAAAAGGATGGGTATGAAAAACAGAAACCTGTCCCATTTCCTTGTAAAGAAACCGATGATCATGCTTCCCTGCAATAGCACCATTCCGACGAAACCGGCATAGGACAATCCCGGACGGGTGATAAAGAAGGAATAAATACGCGTCAGGGTGCTGGTGGGATTTTGCAGCATGAATTGCGCCTGGTTCGTTTTGATGATTTCGACGCCCATGGGAAAATAGTAAAGGTTCCTGCCGATAATAGCCTTGTAAAGAAAGGCATCTGCATAGATGAACAAGCAGAAATACCGCGCGCCATCCCAGACCAGGCTGAAATCCTTCTCTTTTTTGGCCAGGAATACATAAGGCAATAACATGATGCCGCTGATATTATGCATGAAATGGCAGACATAGCTGTTGTAGGTAATGCCATACAATGTCCAGGCAAGGGCGCCAATCAACACGACGATCCTGTTTTTAGCCGCGGTGAGAAGGTTCCAGATCGTGGAGACCACCAGGATAGTGTCGAAAAAATACGATCCATATCGGTTTTGGACAAAAATCTCCGGGAACCGGATGAAATGATAGATCCAGAAGGTATAATCGAATTCGGTTATGAAAAGGACCGGATGTTCAAGCTGGTGGACCAGCGTATGGGTGCTATAGCGGTCCGCCAGGATGAGAAGAGCGAAACCAAAAGTGAGCCTGGCGGCCTTTTCCCTGTCCAGTGGTAGCAGTTTATTCAATATGGTAAAGTGGTTTTGTGGAGTCAGCAACGGGCAAGTTCCGGTCATCGTAATGAATATAGGCCATACCGATATCCAGCCTTTTGATCGAATCACTGACCGACGTCTGTATATACTTTAAAAGCCAGGGCAGATACTGGTCATAGTCTGTTTTTCGACAGCCAATCGCTGACCTTAGGCCGCGGAGGAAAGGGTGTTTGCTGACTGTCTGGTCGATAGACGCCAGCATCGGGTCTTTTTCTCCGTTCAGCATGCCCTGATGATAAGCGTCCAGGGTGGAGTAGATCATCATTCTCCTGGGCTCATCGAAAGTATGGGTAAGATTCAGCAGGGTTTGTCCGTTGACGGTGATGGTCAGGTAACTGTCTTTTTTCGTATCGCCTTTCAGGATGAACATGTTGGTAATAAAGGCCGGTGTAATGGGCAGGTTGGTCTTATGGCCGTAGTATACGGCTGCGATAAAAAGGACCAAAAGCGCAAAGAAGATCTTATTTTCAAAAAAGCAGCGTACCAGATATAGTTTCCTCATCATCAGCTGATTGCAGTTACGAGAGCGGTAATATGAAAATACACAATTTTACACTAAGCTACCGGTCGTTTTGCGTAGATTTGCAGCGAAATGAAAAATATTAGGAATTTTTGCATTATTGCGCATATTGACCACGGAAAAAGTACCCTTGCGGATCGGTTGCTGGAGATGACGAACACCATCTCTGCACGGGATATGCAAGCACAGGTGCTGGATGACATGGATCTGGAACGGGAAAAAGGGATCACGATCAAAAGCCACGCCATCCAGATTGATTATCCATTTAAAGGCGAAAAGTATATACTGAATCTGATCGATACGCCGGGACACGTCGACTTCAGCTATGAGGTCAGCCGGGCCCTGGCCGCCTGTGAAGGCGCTCTGCTGCTGGTGGATGCCACGCAGGGCATCCAGGCACAAACGATCTCCAATCTTTACCTGGCGATCGAAAACGACCTGGAGATCATTCCGGTGATCAATAAGATCGATATGGACGGGGCCATGGTGGAAGAAGTAAAGGACCAGATCATCGAGCTGATCGGTTGTAAGCCCGAAGATATTCTCCTGGCCAGCGCCAAGACCGGCCTGGGTGTTCAGGAGATCCTGGATGCCATCGTTGCAAGGATACCCGCCCCCAAAGGCAACCCGGATGAGCCGCTGCAGGCGCTCATTTTTGACAGCGTGTTCAATTCCTTCCGGGGGATCATCGTCTATTACCGGATCCTGAACGGAACGCTGAAGAAAGGCGATAAAGTAAAATTCGTTTCTACCGACTTGGTTTACGAAGCGGATGAAGTGGGGGTACTGAAATTGACGTTGACTCCTAAAAACGAAGTGCGGGCAGGTGATGTAGGTTATATCATCACCGGGATCAAGAATGCCAAGGAGGTCAGGGTGGGGGATACCATCACACTCGCCGCCAATCCGACACAGGAAATGATCAAGGGCTTCCAGGAGGTCAAACCCATGGTTTTTGCGGGCATTTTTCCCGTGGAAACCGATGATTTCGAAGAGCTCCGGGATTGCATGGACAAGCTGCAGCTCAATGACGCTTCCCTGACGTATGAATTAGAGACGTCACAGGCGCTCGGCTTCGGCTTCCGCTGTGGATTTCTGGGTATGCTGCACATGGAGATCATCCAGGAGAGGCTGGAACGGGAGTTTAACCAGACCGTCATCACCACGGTGCCTAACGTGAGCTTTGTCGCTCATACCAGCAACGGGGAAGTGATCATCGTGAACAACCCCTCGGAAATGCCCGAGCCTACGCGTATCGAGCGCATCGAAGAGCCCTATATCCGGGCCCAGATCATTACCAAGCCGGACTATATCGGTAATATCATGACCCTTTGCCTGGGCAAGCGGGGTAACCTGCTTAACCAGAGCTATCTCACTACTACCCGGGTAGAGTTGATCTTCGAGATGCCATTGACCGAGATCGTATTCGACTTCTACGATAAATTGAAAAGCCAGACCCGCGGGTATGCTTCTTTCGATTATTCCCCTATCGACCGGCGGGACAGCGATATCGCCAAAATGGATATCCTCCTCAATGGAGATAAAGTCGATGCCCTCAGCGCCCTCATCCACCGCAGCAAGGGCGCGGAATTCGGCCGCAAGCTGTGCGAGAAACTGAAAGAGCTGCTGCCGCGTCAGCAATTCCAGATCGCCATCCAGGCGGCCATCGGGGCTAAAGTGATCGCCCGTGAGACGATCAGCGCGCTGCGCAAGGATGTGACCGCCAAATGCTACGGTGGTGACATTAGCCGTAAGCGTAAGCTGCTGGAAAAGCAGAAGGAAGGCAAGAAACGGATGCGGCAGATCGGCAACGTGGAAGTACCGCAGGAAGCCTTCCTGGCCGTGCTTAAACTCGACGAATAAACTTTATCGTTATCATGCGGACCCCACTTCAAAAAGGAGAAAAGATACTGTTGCTGACGCATAGCAGCTGGACATCGCTGATCATTCCGGCCTTTTTCGCGCTGTTGATCGTCGTTGCAGGACTCCTCCTTGTCTATCATTTCCTATGGGTATGGGGCTGGCTGGTTTCTCTGCTGGGTATTGCTTACTGGCTACTCCGGTATTATACCTGGCGTGTCGATATCTGGGTGGTGACCAATTTCCGGGTCATCGACGAGTCGGGTTTCCTGAATCATTATGCCAAGGAAAGCCCTCTCGATAAGATCAACAATGTATCTTATGATCAGACCCTGGCCGGGCGGCTCTTCAATTTCGGCCATGTAGAGATCCAGACCGCTGCTGAGGCGGGTGCTACCGATTACTATAATGTCAATCACCCCAGGCGGCTAAAAGATACCATTACGGCCGCGCAGGCGGAATATAAAAACTGGCAGTACGGTTACCAGGCCGCTCAGATGGCTGCTGCCATCAACATGCGCTCTGGCTCTGATGCGTCAGGCGGCTCGGGCTATGCCCGTACGGCGGATGCAGCAGCAGCTCCCGGGGTGGCCGCAGAACTGGAAAAATTATTCGAGCTGAAAATGAAGGGTGCGCTTTCCGAAGAAGAATATAATCGAGCCAAGGCCCGGCTGCTGAATCATTAGAAGGATTCCCGGGGGCGCATTAGAAAACTTCTAAGGGCGGTTGGCCGGGGCTGATGTCCTTAGGGGTTGTTGTTGGGCTTCGGTGGCACCACAGGCGGCGCGCCTTTTTTGATGTTTTTATCAGATTGCGTTTGCAATTGTTGTTCGTTGATGTTTCCCTGGTCGTCCAGCAGTTTCGCATCCTGCGGAAACTGTCCATCCTTCAATTTGACCGTCGTCAGAATGTCCCCTTGCACGTGCACCCATTTACCGTTTTTCCATTGAAAAGCTTCGAAATCACCGTCCGGGACGTAGGTGTCTTTCTTCTGGGGTTCATTGTTTTCCGGTATCAGCTCATCATAGACGACCATATCCATCTGGGGGTCATAGTTGAACCGTGTTCCGGCTTCTTTCTTATACTCGATATTGAAACGGTACTGTGTCGGTTTACGCGCGGAATCTTCCATGAAGGAAAAATAAGGACCGCCGAAAAGCGGTTCGCCTTCGGGGCTGAAGGTCAGCACTTCCATCCATTTCTTATTGCTGGTCTCGCTGAAGTCATCGAAGCCCAGCAGCGTATAATATTTTTTGCCTTCGTAAGTTTTCAGGATGATCCGGTAATAAATGGCTCCGATCCAATTGCGACGTGTCCGGATCGAATCCAGCGGTTTGGCAGTGAACATCGATGCGTCGAACAGGGGAAATAACTTCAGCGAGCCGTCCGGTTCGTTCATCTGAATGGCGCCTTCCTGCAGATACATCTTATCATCTTTTTTGAACTGCCAGGTAAAGATGCGAAAGCTGCTGTCCGGTGCGTATAACCTGGAGATAGTCTCCAGTGAATCGAAAGGATAATAAAAAGAATGAGGGACCTTCAGCGTTCTTACCAGTGACCTGATGAACTGACTGTCCGCCCGAAACCTTTCTTCCGGGCGTTCGGCATTGACGATCCCAAAAGCGAATTTCTTCATGGAATCCTCCCGCTGTCTGAAAATGGCCTGATCGCCGGACTGTGCAGTCGATCGAAGGGCGGCCGCCACCAGGCAGGCGATCAGCAAAAAGGTCGGCTTATACTTGGTGAATCGCATAGTGTAAAGTTACATATTACAAAGACGGGCCGGGGAACGGCAAACGTTAAAGACGGCCGAAAAATTTCATCCCAAATGCAAATGTTTCGCAAAATCGTACAGCGAGCTGAAAGCCAGGTCAATAACTGGGTGCGGAAGGGGTTGGTCCGGCCGGGTGGTGGTCAAAAAGACGGTATGCATGCCGGCATTCCTGCCGAATTCCATATCGCTGATATTATTGCCTACCATTAGCGATCGGCTGAAGTCGATAGTGGGAAAGTCGGCCTGTGCGGCCAATGCCATTCCGGGGTGGGGCTTGCGAAGCGGGTGCTCATCCAGCAGGGAATCTGCATGATAGATCCGGTCGATCCGGCCGCCTGCCAACACGATTTCAGCGATCATTTTTTCATGAATGACCTGCAAGTCGCCGGCGGTCATCATTCCTTTGCCGATGCCACGCTGGTTCGTCACGATCACAATCCTGCCGAATGCCGATGCGCAAATTCGAAGGGCTTCCTTCACATTGTCGTAGAAAACGAATTCGTCATAATGCAGGACATAGCTGCCCTCCTTTTCGTGGTTGAGGACTCCGTCCCTGTCGAGGAAGAGGGTCCAGCGGGTGTCTATTTCTTTCAGATCGAAGGGGTGCATAAGGCTATAATGTTGGCCACCAACCGGCTCCAGGAATATTTTTCTTTTTCCCGGCGGAGGTTGGAGATGAAAAAGGATTCGCCCAGTATAAAATACCGGAGGATGGCATCGGCCATCGGACCGGGACGTGGTTCCGCGACCAACCCTACCAGTTCGTGCGGCACGAGGGCAGCCAAGCCGCCGACATTGGACACGATCATCGGCTTCTCAAAATGATAGGCGAGGGGCGTTACCCCACTCTGAGTAGCATTCCGGTAAGGTTGGATGACGGCATCGGCTGCGCAAAGATAGTCACGGACTTCTCCGTCAGGGATAAAGTCCGTTCGCAGCAGCAAAGACTTTTCGATCCCCAGCGAGTGGATCAGGTCGCGGTACGGCGCCGCATCTTCGTAGAACTCGCCGGCTACCAGCAATTTGATACCGAGGTCGCGGACCCGTTGGTCTGCCATGGCTTCCAGAGCAATATCGAGGCCTTTGTATTTACGGATAAAGCCGAAGAACAGCAGCACTTTGTCTTTGTCCCCGATATCCACTCCTTTTTGTCGCAGCAGGGCACGGGCTGTGTCCCGGGGTATCGGCTGGCCAAAATTGTCGTACAGGGGATGCGCCACCTGCGTAGCTGGTTTATCCGGCTGAAACTGGCGGAGATCCTGCATCACTTTCCCGCTCATCGTAATAAAGGCATCGCAGGCTGCCAGGAAATAACGGGTGAAAGGTTTGTCGCCTGGTCTCTTTTCGTGGGGGATGACATTGTCTGTAATAGCTACGATGCGGGTATGCCGGTTCTTCCGCACCCGTCTCAGGATAGTACCCAGCGCGGGCCCCATAAAGGGCAGCCAGTAACGAACGACGATAAGGTCGGGCCTGGCTTTTCGCAGCTCTTCGCCGACGCTCCACCAGTTGAAGGGGTTGATGGAATTGATGCGGGAGAGAATCGTCAGCCCTTCCGGCGGCGGCTCGGTAGAGTATTGGGTCGTACCGGGAAACAGAAAAGAAGGGTATTGCAGGGAGAAGGAGTAGATCCGGCAATCATAGCCCTCAGCGATGAATTCTCTCGCAAGCCGTTGGTCGAAGGTAGCCAGACCGCCGCGTAGCGGGTGTGCCGGTCCGATGATGACGACTGATCCTTTGCGGGAGGGGTCCGCCTCGGAGGGGCCGGAGAATGGATGCGCTGTTGGTTCGGGGCGGCTCATGGATTGTCCAGCCCGAGTTTTTGTTCGATCAGGTAAAAATTGCGGCCGGGAGAATTGCGCGAAATAAGCTCAGCCACAAAACCTGTCAGAAAGAGTTGGCTGCCCAGCACCATGCAGGTCAGCGCGATATAAAAGGATGGTTTGTTCGTCAAGCTAAAAGACGACATGTTGTTGAACTTCTGGATGATAAAGGAGATGGTCTCGCCAAAGCCAATGAGAAAGAAGATAAGGCCCAGCGGTCCGAAGAAATGCATGGGGCGTTTACCATATTTGCCGACAAAGGTGATCGAGGCCAGATCCAGCAGGCCTTTCAGCCCACGGCCCAGGCCGCCGAATTTGGTATAGCCGTATTTACGGGCGCGATGTTCGACCACCTTTTCGCCGATCTTTCTAAATCCCGACCATTTGGCGATCACAGGAATATACCGGTGCATTTCGCCATACACTTCAATGCTTTTAATGACTTTATTCCGATAGGCCTTCAGCCCGCAGTTGAAATCATGCAAAGGGATCTTGCTGACCCTGGCGGTGGTCCAGTTGAAGAATTTCGACGGCAGGGTCTTGGAGATCGGGTCGTGCCGGACTTTTTTCCAGCCACTGACCATATCGTAACGATCTTCGAGGATCATCTTTCGTAAGGCGGGGATCTCGTCAGGGCTATCCTGCATGTCGGCATCCATCGTGATCACCACATCTCCCTTCGCCACTTTGAAACCTTCATTCAGTGCGGCCGATTTGCCGTAGTTGCGCTGAAACCTGATGCCTTTGATGCTGTGGTTGGCCTTGCGCAGATCGGCGATGACCTCCCATGATTGATCCGTGCTGCCGTCGTCGACCAGGATGACTTCATAGGAAAACCCGTTCTCATGCATGACTTTCCCTATCCAACTGCACAGCTCGGGTAAGGACTCATCCTCATTATAGACCGGTATGACGATTGAAATATCCATTTGTTAGATTTACCTGTCGGACTTTGGCAACGGCACCCTTTTCGTCCTCACCGTTGCTGCAATCAACAGCGCGATAAGAAAGTAAATAATTATATTAAATCCCAACCCCGTGAACATCCGGCCGAACGTGAAGGGGTCCTGCCCTTTCTCCGCGTCTATGGCCTGCTGAATGTCGTTCTCGCTCGCCCCGAAGCGATGGTAAGCTTTCACCATGTTGTCCTGTACGACAGGCAGCAGCGCTTTTCTGAAGGCCGGATCGAATACATTCAGCAAAAGCCACGTGAAAAGGTATTGAACGGCAAGCCCCAGGACCATGACCGCAAAACAGGCCTTGAGTGCCGGTCTGAAATCAAGGACACCGCCATGAGCCCTTTTTTCCAGCACGGCCGCCACCGCCGCCAGTAAAATCAGCACGATGTGGAACAGATAGGCCGTCTGCCCCAGAAAGACATGCGGCCCGGCCCAATACATGCCCAGGGTGAACAGGATCATACACCCAGCAGCAATCAGGCCAAACAGCAGTGTAATAGTGATTTTTTTAGGCGCTCCCATCATCGGTTGATCTCTTCCGTTAATTTACAATTAATTTGTCTCCGTTGAGGATACCCAGCACCCGTCCCTGTAAAGTCATTCCGAAGAAAGGACTGTTCCGGGACTTGGATTTTGTCTTGCTGAGCTCCGGTTTGGTCTCGCCGGCAGGATCGAAGAGGCTGAGGGTGGCTATCTGACCTTCGGTAATAGAAGGCTGAGGCAGCCCGAACAGCTCCCGGGGTCGGTAGCTCAGCAGCTCAACGGTCCTTTCCGCCGTCAGTTGCGGCAGTTGGGTCCGCAGGACGGCATAGGTTGTTTCCAGGCTGCTCATTCCTGGCCGGGCATATTCGAATTCCACGACTTTACTGTCGAACTCGTGTGGCAGGTGGTGCGAGGCTATACAGTCGACCGGGCCTTCCAGCACCGCTTCACGCAAGGTTCGGACGGATGATTCATCCCGTAGTGGTGGGTATACTTTAAGGTTGGTATCGTAATCGACGAGGTCGGCATCGGTAAAGAAAAGGTGGTGGGGTGTCACTGAACAGCTCACGGCCAGTCCTGATTCTTTCGCGCGGCGGACGTATTCCAGTGACCGGGGCGAGCTGACGCCGGTGAAATGGATCTTTGACTCCGTATAGCGCGCCAGTTTGATATCGCGGGCGACCATCAGCTCTTCTGCCATCATGGGCTTGCCGGGGAGGCCCAGCCGGGTACTGACGATTCCTTCGTTCATCAACCCGCCTGAACCGACCGTTTTATCGTCAGGAATCTGGATGATGATGCCGTCGAAAGCCTTGACATATTGAAGTCCCTTGAGCAGCAATCCGGCGGACTGCACGGGCTGGATCCCGTCGCTGAAGGCTACGGCCCCGCTATGTCGCATATCGTACATCTCTGCGAGGTCTTTCCCTTCGAGTCCGCGGGTGATGGCGCCTATCGGGTGGATGTTGACCGGCAACGCGGCGGCTACCCCGCGGATATATTCCACCTGTGACTTGCTGTCCACGACCGGCCGGGTGTTGGGGATCACGAAGACGTCGGTGAAACCGCCGGCCGCGGCTGCTGCCGCCCCCGTCTCCAAGGTCTCCTTGTGTTCGTAACCAGGATCGCAGAAATGCGAGAATATATCTACCCATCCCGGGCTGACATGCAAACCAGGATGCCGTACGACTTTGTCTGCCGTGACAGGGAGCTCTGTTCCGATAGCCGTTATCCGGCCATTTTCAACTAAAATATCCCTGATGGTTCCGTTGTGGGGAGAAGAGCGGTCAATAATACAAGCCTGTTGAATGAGGATCTTCATTACCAAATAATTGCGCAAAAATAGCGCATGTTCGTGAAAATCTGGAAAACAATTTGGCCCCTCTCAGACTTCTGCCAGGTATTTGTGGACAAAGCTGATCGACATCGAGCCTTCGCCTACGGCCGAGGCGACACGATTCATGGCGCCTGCACGCACATCACCCGCTGCGAATATGCCCGGGCAGCTGGTCTCCAGCAGATAGGGGTCCCGATCCTGCTTCCAGATCTTTTTGAAGTCGGCATGGAAGGTCAGGTCGCGTCCCGTTTCCAGAAATCCTTTATCATCTTTGATGATGTCCAGGCCAATCCAGTCGGTAAAGGGGCGGGCGCCGATGAAAATGAAGAGGGCGTTAGCTTGATTTTTGACGATCTCCATCGTGTCCAGGTTCTGGATCTGCAGGCATTCCAGCCGGCCCGATCCGCCGGTGTCCTCGCCAGGACCGCCGAGCGCTTCTACGATCTCGCTCCGGCCGAGCAGATGAATATTCTGGCGGGTCGCGATCTGGTCGATCAGGTAAGCCGACATAGTACTGGTCAGGTCTTCCTTCCGGATCACGATATGAACGTTGCGGGCAAATTTGGACAGGTGCATGGCAGCCTGTCCCGCGGAATTACCGCCGCCTACCACGAAGACTTCACAGTCCCGGAAGGCGCTGGCCTCCGTCATGGCTGCCCCGTAGTAGATCCCGGCGCCGGTATAATCGGGTATGCCCTTTGTCTCGAGCTTGCGGTAATCCACCCCGGTAGTAATGACCACTGCATGGGTATTGATCTCTTCATCATTGTCCAGCGTTATCTTCTTATAGCCATCTTTCTGGCAGATGTCTTTTACCGTTCGGGGCACGAGTACCTCAGCGCCCAGCCGTGTTGCCTGGGTAACGGCCCGTCGGGTCAGTTCGGTACCGCTGAGACCATTGGGGAAACCCAGGTAATTTTCGATCCTCGAACTGGTACCGGCCTGACCGCCCGGAGACCGGCGTTCGATCAGCAAAGTCTTCAGTCCTTCCGAAGCGCCATAGACGGAGGCCGCCAGCCCTGCCGGACCCGCTCCGATGATCACGACGTCATAAATGGTATTTTTCGCTTCCGGATTCAGCCCGATCATGGCCGCAATAGCCGGTATCGTCGGCGCGGAAAGAAAACTGCCATCTTCCAGGAAGAGTACCGGCAGATCTTTGAGGGGTATATTGTTGAGTTTGAGTAATTCCCCTGCCTCCTGGCTGATCTCGATGTCCTGCCATTGGTAGGGTACAAGGTTGCCGGCGAGGAATTCCTTGATCTCATGTGATTGGGGCGAGAACTGGTAACCGATGATTTTGATACCCTTGAAAGCAGGTCGGTAACTGTCCTGCCAGTCATCCAGCAGTTCGCTGATGACAGGATACAATTTTTCCTCGGGCGGGTCCCATGGTTTCATGAGATAATAATCCAGCTGTACGCTGTTGATCGCCTTGATCGCTGCGTCGGTATCAGAATAGGCGGTCAGCAACACCCGCCGTGCATCGGGGAAGAATTCCCTGGCCTTTTGCAAAAAGTCCACGCCCTCCATCTCCGGCATACGCTGGTCAGAAATAAACAAGGCTACAGACTCTCCTTTGTTCTTGAGGTCGAGAAGACTTTCCAGCGCTTCTTTCACGGAGGTGGTGCTCAGGATGCGATAGGATTGACGAAAATGCGATCGCAGGTCCCGGGCAATGGCCCTCAATACCTGGGGATCGTCGTCTATGGTGAAAATGATAGGTAGTGTCATATCAGGTCGTGCTGCAATTTACGTTTTTTGAATGGTATCTGCGGGTGGGACCTTAACCTGCGATCGGCAGGCAAACGATGAATTCCGTGCGTCCGGGAACAGAATTGACTCTCACCGTGCCATGATGCTGTCCCTGGATGATGCGCATCACGACGTCCAGTCCAAGACCAGTCCCTTTTCCTATGCCCTTCGTAGTAAAGAAAGGATCGAAAATACTCGAAAGGATGTTCTCGGGAATACCCGGCCCATTGTCGGTGATCGAGATCCTGGCATATTGGTGATCGCGCTCCGTCTTGATGATCAGTTGCCCCTTGCCATTCTCCTCCATCGCATCCACCGCATTATCGATGAGGTTCGTCCAAACCTGGTTGAGCTCACCCACCAGCGCCATGACCTTGGGCAGCGCAGCATCGAATTCTTCGACGATCTCGATATTGCCTTTTTTCAGCTTGTATTGCATCATCGTCAGGGTATTGGCGATACCCGTATGGATATCGATGAGCTCCTTGCCCTTTCCCTGATCCATATGCGTAAAATTCTTGACCGACTGTATGAGCCTGAATATCCGCTGGGAAGCTTCCTGGATGTCTTCCACCATCCGTTCGGTAACCAAATTGGTATTGATCCAGTTAAGGATAGGGGAAAGGTATTGATCGGGAACATGCTCATGAAAATGTTCCATATCGTCACAAGAGAACCCATACTCCAGAAAGTTCTCGGCGATCTCACCGCTATTATCTATTTTTTTGTCGTCCAGCCAGTCATGCAGTTCATCCTCCAACTCCGTTTTTTGCACCAGCGTGAGCTTGGGCTTATCTTTTCGGCCCAGGATCTCGAACAGCTTGCTATTGATGAGATCGACGTCTTTAGCCTCCATCCGCACATTGATGACTTCTTTAAATAGCTCCGGCTCCATCTGCAGGTGCTTGACAAGCGACTCCGAACCCCGGACAATGGCCGCTGCCGGGTTGTTGAGCTCGTGAGCCAAACCGGCCGAAAGTTTTCCAAGCGCCATCATCTTCTCGTTTTGCTGCTGCAAGGAAGTGAAATTTCGCACCCTGTTCGTCATCACATGCACCAGGGCCCCCGTCAGTTCGTAAAACCGGCTGATCATCTCCCGGAATTTCTCCGTGGGTAGCAGAATGACGGTTCCACTTTCAATGACCTTTGCGCTCACGGTAGCTTTTATCCCGCGGGAAAAAGGCAGCAAACCGCTGACCTCGCCCGACTCCAGCACACTGACCTCGCGCATCTCTTTTTGTTGAAGCATGAAAAGCCGGATCTTTCCGGAGATGACGATATAGGTGCCCCTCACGGGTTCTCCGGTCCGGAAGAAATAGTCGCCTTCCTGGAGGGCGTAGTGTTCGCAATTGTCGATAAACCATTGCAGTTGATCCAGCGGTACTCCTTCCATCACTTCGATCGAAGAAAGCCATTCGGCAGTAACGGTTTGCATACCAGCAATGTAGGATTTTTCGGCGAACTGGCATGACGGCCACACAAAAAAGGGACCGACTCTGCTGAGCCGGCCTCTTTTCGTTTTTATGTGATATATCGTATACCGGTTAGTAAGGCAAAATGACAGAATAAGTTTTGCCCGAAGCGGTGAAAGTCGCAGACAGATCGAAATAATAGTAAGCGCCGGATACCGGGCAGCCGGTAGCCACACCGCCAGAATTTAAGCCATAGTTGACCGTCGCGGTAACATTAGGCAGAGAGAGCTGTACCTCGCCGCTTGTCAGCAGCCAGCTGCAGCTTAATGTAACGACATAAGGCTGAAGGATATCTACGGTGAAAGCATTGCCGTAGCGATCTGTTCCCCACATGGAAACGTTTGTCAGGGAGTCGATCGTATGGGTGCCGGTCTGGGTGATCACATAACCATCGTTATAAGTAAAGGTACGTTGGCGGGCGACGCTCCACGTAGCCTTGCTGCCATCGTCGAAAGTGACTCCCATATCACTGCTGGTAACCGTGTGGATAATGCTTTCACCGGGATCATTCTGCAGGCTGATAAGACTGCCGCCGCTGACGTTGGTATAGGTATGAGTACCGTTGAGCGTAATCGTCTTGTTATCGATGAGCCGGGTGATGGCGAGGTTATTAAAGGTCACGGTCACGACAGAGCCGGCGTTACGCCATATTACACCCTTTGCGATGGAGATGACGACGGAACCGGTGCGGGTGCGATCCATCGAACAGTTATTGCCATTATAGGTAATCGTGATAGTGCGGGGATTGTCTACCGTATCGACCGTCACGACAGCATCGCAAATGGTCGTACTGATGGTATCATTATTGCCAGGGCCACCCAGCGTTTGAATGCCGTTGCGAAGAGCTGGTGCCAAAGCAGCGCCGGTGACGTTGGTCTCGGTCATCATGGCAGTATTGACATCATCGAAAGATGCATCCGATTCCGTTGAGGCGCGGCTAACATCATCCGAAGATGTCGCTACCTGCGTGGAGGTTTCGGTAGATGACGAGCTAACGGAGCTTTTCTTACAGGAAAATAAAATGCCCGTGAAGGCGGTGATGATAAATAATTTAGAAATAGTTGCGGTCTTCATGTGGTTGATTTTAGGTGATACACTTAGTTTAACGGGTGGATCGATATATTATTTTTCTACCATGTAAAAGAAAAAGATTGATTACACGTTATTAACAAAATCAGGCCCTAAAAACCAGTCCTAAACACTCAAACTAATGCGCCGCTTTCTGTCCTTAATCCTGGTCATCCTTTCACTACAGGCTTGGTCGCAGTCGGTATGCTCACAGAAGTCCGTTTTATTCAAATTTGACCCCCAGATGAGACCCCGGACGTTCACCGAGAAGTTGGGCAATCATCCGCAGTTTCCCTTCCTGCAATATGACAGTGGTATTGTCACGCGAGCCTTATTTCTTAAAGGGGCAAAGGATCCGGCCAGTCGCCGGCTTTTTAAAAAAGAATTCGCAGCTTTCAATGACCTGTTGCACGAGATCGGATTCGCCAATGGGTATAAAGACCTGAAAATATCGAATATCGAAAACCTCTTTATCAATCCCGGTACGATCGGCAATCTTGGATTCTTCAATAAGGAGAATAATTATATCTATGTCAAGCTCAACCCCGAAGGGGAAGGGGATGATGGCATTGCCGCCTGGCGGATAACAGGTCCTGCAGGCTGTTATTTTTACGTGCTGCATACTTGCGGAAATGCGTTTTTTGCGAATGACCCCGCCGCAGGCGGCGGCGCCGGCTGTTGCCGGGATATCACTATCAAAGCACAGACCGATACTTTGTTGGCAGGCCATCCCGCACATGACCGGCCTTTTCATATCAGCATCCGGTTTTACCAGGCGATGATCGTTGCCGGGAAGAAGCGCAATACACTGGACACGTTCGTTCGCCTGGTCCGCAGTATCGATACTGTCACTATTATAAAAGACAGCGGTTCCCTGCCGGCGAAAGTATATGGCAAGGAATGGTTCAGCCAGGTGTTGTTATGCCGTGATACCCTGTTATCATTACGGATCCCGCTGACAGCGGATTCTACGACAGGCCCCGACAGCCTCTATTATCTTTTGGCCGATACTTCCTATATCCGGGAATACAGGAAGAGCAATGACGACTGTCACAAGAAATGGGAAATAGCGGCAGATGGTGGGGCTTCTTTTAATTCCATACCCCGATACCACAATACCACTGAACATACCCGGACCAATGGCGCACAACTGGCTGGCGAACTGGCTATTTCGCGCATCTTCAGTCACTGGTTCCAGGCAGGTCTCTCCGCCTCCTATATCACCCTTTCTTACCAGGACGATCTGCCCTATCCCGGTGCTGCTGCCAATACCTATAATACCGTCTACCCCGCCAAACCGATCATCCCCGTCCAGCTCTTTGGCAAAGCAACCATCGGCGGTCCCCTTGGCTGGCAGGCCAATGTGTCTCTATCCGCCGGCTATGCGATCCCGGTAGGTGACGGCAAGATCGTCAACAGCGGCAATACGTTGTCCACGAAACCTTCGCTGAAAGGAGGGCCGACCGCGGGCCTCGGGATGGGCATTGCCTATTTCTTCAGTTGCCGGTTCGGGATCAGCCTGTCGGCTGCGGGCCAGTATTTCGATAATAAAGGGTCGGCGATGACCTATCACCTCGTGGCGTTGCCGGTAACGCTGGGATTGCGGTTCCGTTTTTAGGTGTATACACTTATAGTAAGGCAAAAAAAAGACGCTAAATCCACTGCCGGAAAATCTTACGTGGTTTTGCACGTTACTAAGTGGCTATAACCCTAGACCCTTAGAACCGTAACCTGTATGAGAATCGTTTTGAATGCAAAAATTGCCTTGCAGCGCAAGATAGCATGGCTTCTATTCTTCTCTTTTTTTCCCTCTGTTTTTGTGGATGGCTGATTTATTTCAATATGGCGGACAAGCGGATTGCTTTCACCCTGATCGGGGGCAATGCACTGATCTTTGCCTTTATCTTCATTATATTAGTCAGGCTCAACCAGGATATCGAGCTGCGTAAACAGGCTGAAGGCCGATTAAAGGAAAACCAGGCATGGTTGCAATCCATCCTGGACAACAGCACTTCGCTGATCTACATCAAAGACCAGGAACAGCGCTATGTCATGGTCAACCGGCGATTCAGAGAAGTGTTACAGGTACAGGACAGTCAGGTGATAGGCCGTACGGATCGCGATTTTAGCGAAGAAGCCGCAGCGGATCATTATAAACTGCTGGATGATGAAGTCATCCGGTCAGGAAAATCACTGGAGATCGAAACGGTGGTCGAGTCGCAAGGAAAGGACGTACACCTGTTGTCGATCAAATTCCCCTTACTGGACAATAATGGCAGCCCCATCGGTATTGGTGGCATCGCCACGGATATCACGGAAAGGGTGCAATATCAGCAACAGCTGATCGCTGCTACCCGGGATGCGCACAAGGCCAAAGAGATGCAGGAACTGTTCCTTGCCAATATGAGCCACGAGATCCGTACGCCCATGAATGGCATCCAGGGGATGACCGACCTGCTGCTGGATACAATGCTCACGGACCAGCAGAAGGAATTTGCCAGGATCATCAAACGTTCGGCGGGTAATCTGCTGGTTATTATCAATGACATTCTTGATTTCTCCAAGATAAAGGCAGGTAAGCTGGCCATTGAAAAGATTGATTTCAGGCCGAAAGACGTGCTGGATAATGTAAAAGGCATCTTCGACCACCGCGTGAAGAAAAAAGATATTACGTTACAGGCGACGATCGATCCGGCCATACCGGATTCTCTGCGGGGAGATCCTTACCGGCTCAACCAGGTATTGATCAACCTGATCGGCAACGCTGTCAAATTTACAGATAAGGGATCGGTAAAGCTGCATGTCGGACTGCAGGATCGTACGGCCACCGCGATCACCCTGCTCTTTTCCGTGGCCGATACCGGCATCGGTATCCCGGAGGCCAGTCTTCCCTATATCTTCGACCATTTTTCACAGGGCGGGGTAGATATTTCCCGAAGATACGGAGGCACCGGTTTGGGCCTGGCGATCAGCCATCGGCTGGTGCAGTTACAAGGGGGCAGCATCGTGGCGGAAAGTATCGAAGGGCGAGGGTCGGTCTTCAGTTTTCAGTTGACGTATGGTTATACTTCAACAGAGGCCGCCGTTTCTCCGGCAGCTGTGGCTGCAACGCTGGCTGACTATAGCCAATGCCTCGCAGGCAAGCGTTTTCTCGTGGCCGAAGACAACGAAATCAATCGGCAATTGGTCGAGCATGTATTGAGACGGGGCGGAGGCGTCGTACAGCTGGCCGGTAATGGTGAGGAGGCCGTCCGGCATTTAGAACAGGATGAAAATTATGACCTCATCATCATGGACCTGCAAATGCCTGTCATGGATGGCTATGCGGCGACCCGGCGTATTCGTGGCGAGCTTGGATCGCAAATCCCGATTATCGCTATGACAGCCACGGCGCTGATCGGCGAACGGGTTCGCTGCTTCGAAGTCGGGATGAATGATTACATGACAAAACCTTTCGAGTTTTCCGATTTATATAGGCGGATCCTTGCGCTATCGCCCCGCGTGTTAACGGCGGTATCCTAGTTATTATATTCCCTGAACAGCAGAAGGAAGGTGGTACCGCCTCCGGCGGCGGCGCTCACCTCGATGGTACAGTTGACGGCCTCGGCAAAATCTCTGACCAGGGGAAGCCCTAGTCCGTGTTTGATCCCTATATCGGCCTCATTGTTGAAAAGTGCGGCCCGTTGTGTAGTCGAGATACCCGGACCGTTGTCGGTGATGGAGAGGCAGGCTAGTTGTTGATTTTCACGCCAGGCCTTCCATTCGATGAGCGCATCAGGTCGGCCATCGACGGCCTTGATGGCATTGGAGGTCAGATTTCGCAGGATGGTCTTCAGGTAATCTTCATCGGTATTGATCTGCAGGTTCTGCGGATTGCTGAACAGGATGCGGACGTGACCGTTGCCGGCATAGAGCAGCTGCATTTCCGTAAACACACTGTGGATTGACAAAGCTTTTATATGCGGTTTGAACGCGACCATTTGCCCTTTGCTCCATAGCAGGATATCTTCCATGACATATAATAAGTTCTCTGCCGTGTCGGTGATCTTTTGCTGACCGTAAGCCATTCCTTCTTCGTTCAGCAGGTCCGGGGCCTCTTTCCGGAGATTGATCAGGCTAATCAGATTGGCCACGGGACTGCGGAGATCGTGGCTGATAATACCCAGGAACCTTGCTTTTACCCTATTGGCTTCGTCCAGCTGTCCATTGATCAGCGTGAGCCTTTGATTAGCCACCTTGCGTGAGGCGCTTTGGCGATAGATCAGGATCCCGATGGCCCCGATCAGCAGCAGCCCGGCGATCAGCCCATATTTAAGCCTTCTCTGGCCGGCGATCTCCAGGGCCTGGATCTTGTCTTTTTGATTGGCAAGGGTCTGGATATCCCGCTTTTTCTGTTCTTCTTTCATCAGTTCTACCTGTTCTTTCTGCGCGGCCAGTTTTTGCAGATCCCTGTCCTTATTGCTCAGCGATAGTTCGTTTTGATTGATCTTCAGCTGCTGGGATGCTTCATGGGACAGCAGCTGCTGTTCCTTTAGCCTGGCCTCGGTGATTTGCTGCTGTAATTGGATCTCCGCCGCCTTCTTATCAAAATCGTATTGGATAAACTTCCGCATGATACTTTTCTCGTTGTCGTTATTGACGATCGTATCGTGCAGGTGGTTGTACATCCTGAGGGAAGAAATGGCCAGTGGAAAGTTTTTTTGCTTTTCCGAGATATCGCTTAACTCTTTGTAGGCTTCTTCTTTTGTTGCCGGATCCCCGATGGTTGAAGCCATTTGAATAGCGCTGTCCAGTGTCGATATGGCCAGGGTGGAACGATCCTTCGGGTCGATGTGCTGGTCGGTCAATGTTTTGTCGGATACATCATTGATGGCTGTGCCGACGTTGATCATGGCGTTGGCCATCGACCTTTTGTCGCCCAGGGCCCGGCTGATCGCCAGTGCCTGCCGGCCATATTCGTATGATTTTTCGTCGTCGCCCAGGTTATGCCAGGCATCTGACAGGTTCGTCAGCGCTCCGGCGAGCGAACGTTTGTTGTTCGTTTGCTGGCTAATCTCCTTACCCTTCTCCAGGTAATCGATGGCGGCAGCATATTTTTGCTGACGGATCAGGACCGAGCCGATATTATTATACAAAGAAGGAGGGACGGGGGTAGGGGGGACGAGGGTCTCCGTGATGGTGATGGCGTTTTTATAATACCCGATGGCTTTGTCATAATCTTCCATGTCATTATACACATTACCGATATTCTGGTCCAATGCCGAAATCCTGGATTGATCGTGGGTTTGTTCGGCTATCTTCAATGAAGCGAGCATGTATTCCAACGCTTTGGCATAATTGCCGCCCTGGGAATACATGATGCCCATCAGGCTGTTGGCGGTAATGGAACCGGCCTGGCTGTGGAACTGGTTGGCTGCCCGTAGAAATTCTTCGCCAACCATCAGTCCCTGCTGCAGGTTGCCGGTGATGAACAGCAGGCTGGTCTTGACATTGTATCCGCCAAGGATACCAGTTTTGTAATGTAATTGTTGGGCCATGGGCAATTCGGCGTCAGCTATCTTCATGGCCCGGCCAGGGTCGGAATAAGCCAGCATCTTTGCTAATTGGACCATCAGGTCGGCCTTGACACTGTCGTTGGCAGCCCGGTGGTCGATCAACTGAGCCAATGAATCCACTTTATTCATTTGTGCGCCGGCCGTCAGCCCAATCAGGGACAGCATCATCAGAGCAAGACTTCGTAGCCGTTTTTGCATAGCCGAGATAGGTTTCGCTGACTAATGTATGTAATATTTATTGGATGTCTAAATTCTGCGGGGAATATGTAGTTTTGAATACTACATATGCAAACACTTCATTGGGGAATTATCGGTTGCGGGGATGTCACGGAACGCAAAAGCGGCCCCGCCTTTAACAAGGTTGAACATTCCAGATTGGTGGCCGTCATGCGTCGGGATGCTGCCAAGGCACAGGATTATGCCCTCCGCCATCATGTCCCGCGCTGGTACGACGATGCAGAAAAACTCATCCACGATCCGGAGGTTAATGCTATTTATGTCGCGACGCCACCTTCTTCGCATGAAGAATACGCTATTGCCGCCCTTCAGGCCGGCAAACCGGTCTATGTCGAAAAGCCGATGGCGAATGATTATGCTGCCGCTTGCCGGATGAACGATATCGCAGCGGCCAAAGGGATCAAACTAGTTGTCGCGCATTATCGTCGTGAACAACCACGATTTAAGAAAGTCAAACAGTTAATCGACGAAAAGGCCATCGGGGAAGTCCTGCTGGTCCGGCTTGAATTGACCAAACCTCGGATGACGGCAGCCGAAATGGCGGATCCGGGAATCGGTTGGCGGGTCATACCTGCTATTGCAGGCGGCGGTCTGTTTCACGACCTTGGTACGCATCAGCTTGACCTGATGTCCTATTTCTTCGGGGCCGCCCGAAAAGTGACAGGCATTGCCACCAACCAGGGCGATCAATACGATGCGGACGATCTGGTGACTGGAAATATTCTGTATGAGAACGGCGTTGCGTTCAGCGGAACCTGGTGCTTCAACGCCGCACCGTCTGCCACACGTGACCATTGTGAAATCATCGGCACAAAGGGTACCATTAGCTTTTCTGTTTTCAGCACCGACATTATTACTGTCATGACGGAGGATGGAACGGCTATCCTTTCCTTCGATCCGTTGCAGCACGTGCAGCAGCCTATGATTGACGCTACTGTCAGGTACTTCCTTGACAAAGGCCCGAATCCCAGCAGCGGCCAGGAAGGCGCGGGGGTTCTGCGGTTGATAGAAGCATTCGTTAAGGGCGGGTTGGCGCTATTTTTATTATTATTTTTTGCTTTGCAGTCTACGGCACAGGAGGCCGATACACGATATCCGATCATTCCCTATCCAACTCAATTGACGCCTGCGCCCGGCCATTTCATCATTACGCCCGCTACGACTATCGTACTCCCGGGCGGCCCATTATTCAGGAATGAAGCGGATGCCTTCAACGTACTGCTGGCGAATAGCTTTGGTCAACCGTTGGCCAAGGGCACGACAGCCGGTAAAAATGCCATCCGGTTCGTCTATGACAGCAGCATTGCAGCGGAGGAAGGATATCATTTGGTCATCACGCCTATGGGGATGACCCTTGCCGCCCGAACGGCGGCAGGGATGTTCATGGCCGTGCAAACGATCAGGCAATTATTACCCGCCCGGGCAGAGCGGGCCGGTCATGATCATTTACCAAAAATCGTATTGCCCGCCGTCGATATCGAGGATGCGCCTGCCTGGTCATGGCGTGGGATGCACCTGGATGTTTCGCGTCATTTCTTTTCTATCGGCTATCTGAAAAAGTTCATCGACGTGATGGCCCTCTACAAGATGAACAAGCTACATCTGCATTTGACGGATGACCAGGGCTGGCGTGTCGAAATAAAAAAGTATCCCCTGCTGACCGAACAGGGAGCATGGCGCACTTTCGATAAGAACGATTCGGCCTGTATGAGGAAATCTCATGATAATCCTGATTTCGCGATCGATCCGCAACATATCCGCCATAAGGATGGCAAAACATTGTACGGCGGATTTTACACCCAGGAGCAGCTGAAAGGCCTCGTAGCTTATGCGGCCGCCAGACACATTGATATCATTCCCGAGATCGATATGCCCGGCCACATGATGGCGGCCATTACTGCCTATCCGTATTTGAGCTGCAATGGTCAGAATACGTTCGGTGAGCTTTTCTCCAAACCCATCTGCCCCTGTAATGAGACGACTTTTGAGTTCGCCGAAAATGTATTCACCGAAATAATGGATATTTTCCCTTCTCCATATATCCATATCGGCGGCGATGAGGTGGATCGTTCTGATTGGGCAAAATCAGCGGCCTGCAAGGCTTTAATGCAGCGGGAAGGTATTGCGGATCTGCCGGCTTTACAGAGCTATTTTATCAACCGGATGGAGAAATTTTTTCGTTCCAAAGGCAGGCGGCTGATCGGCTGGGACGAAGTGATTGAAGGAGGTATTAATCCGACAGCCTTAGTCATGTACTGGCGGAGTTGGGTGCCCGATGCGCCGGTGAAAGCCGCCAGGAACGGTAATTCGGTCATTATGGCCCCGGGTGATCCGTTGTATTTCGATAATCCGCCCGACCAAAATTCATTGTCGAGGGTATATCATTTCAATCCCATTCCCGCCAGGCTGGTAGGAGAGGAGAGAAAGGCCATCATCGGAGCGCAGGCTGAACTCTGGTCAGAGAATATTCCCTCCGAACGCCGGGCTGATTATATGTTCATGCCCAGGATGACGGCGCTGGCTGAGTTGTTATGGACCAATCAAAGTCAGGCGTATCCTTCTTACCTCGACAGGTTGCAGCGGCAATATAGGCGCCTGGATGAATTACAGGTGCATTACCGGCTGCCGGATCTGCCGGGCATTATTACGGAAAATGTTTTCGTCGATGCGGATACGATGACCGTTAAAAAGCCCCTGGCTGATATGCGGATCCTGTATACCACCGATGGGAGCCTGCCCGGGATGTCGGCGGCCGAATTAAAGGCGCCGTTGATCATTAAGCAGTCAATGACGATCAAGCTGGCTGCATTTACACCGAATGGCTTACGCGGTGATATTTATACGCTGCATTTTAAGCAGCAGGATTATGCGGAGGCGATCAGGACGGACGGTGGTGACACTCATCCGGGATTAGTCTGTCAATATTATAAGGCCTTTTTCAAGCAAACGAGCCTGATCGGCGGGGCCAAAAGTGACAGCACCTTTCTTTCGAACACGATCACCGTGCCTTCAACGGTGACCGCCCCATCCTTCGCCATCAACTATAAAGGATATATCGATATTCCTGCCGACGGCATCTACAGCTTTTTCCTGACCTGCGACGATGGCGGAGTCCTGAAAATAGCCGACCGCGTGGTCGTGGATAATGATGGCCTGCATTCGGCCATTGAAAAGAATGGCCAGATCGCGCTGAGGAAGGGACTACAGCCTTTCAACCTTGATTTTATTGAAGGCGGCGGCGGCTATACGCTGAAATTAAAATATAGCGTCAACGGATCGGAACCCGTGGACATCCCTTCCGGCTGGTTTAAGAATTGAAGACGCCGCCGCCGGGCGACCCGGGCTTTCGTCGTTGATCACTACTGTGGTGTCCAGACCTCATCCATATAGCGATAGGTACCAGTGGTATTCGTATACATGTAGTGCACATTCCAGATCTTCGTCGCCGGATCGTAGGTGCTTGTCTTCCCCGGTTGATTGGCTATCGGCGACCCTATCACCCCCGACAGATAACCGCTGAACTCAAGCGTATTGTCCGAATTGACCTGAACATAAAAGACAGTTCCGGCATATACCCCCAAATTGGCGATCGTATTGATGCTGCAAGAGTCGAAGGCCATCGTCGTCAACACCCGCGTGTCGGTGATTGTGTCGGTGCCGGCAGAAGAGCCATCGGCGTTATAATTATACCGCGTTCCGTTCGTAGTATACGACCCGGCATACACATTGACGAGCTGGTTGATCGTAAAATAAGTCGTCTGCAGACTGCTGTTGATGGTTCCCGAAGAGGCGCTGACCAGCTTGATCGGAAGGATATACTGCGCCGTGAAATCCAGCGATGCCGTCGTGATCGATAGGCTCAGCGGATCGGAGCTTGTCTGTCCTTGCTTAATCGTGTCCAGCAGCGAAGACACCGTATAGGCCGACGATGGCAGCGGCAGATAGGAGGTGCCGTTTGCGGCATTATAGGCGGCAATATCCGCCGTATCGACGATAAAGCTGACGTCGATATTTTTTGGTGCATATTCCAGGCCGCCATAGGCTGCGCCGAAAGTCACGCCCTGCGCAGAATCGCTGAGCAGTAACGTCAGGCTGCCATTGATGCTGTAAGCCTGGGGCATATAGATCGTTCCCTCCTGTGCCAGGTGGATAGGGGCAGGTTTGTTGCAGGCACCGGCCAATAGGCCAAGGCAGCCCAGGAGAAACAGAGATTTAATATTGTTGAGCATAAAAAGATTTTGAAGTTACCAGCCAGTGTTTTGAACCAATAAATTGTCGATGAGCACTTCGCTCTCCGGAATGGGGAAGAAATAATCCCTTGGAGTATAGAACACCCTTGTCTCCGTCTGTGTCTTCTGGTAAAAGGCCGATCCGTCGGCATACATATTCATCCCATAAAAAGCCCCCGCGTCCGTCTGTGGAGCGATCTTCCACCGCCTGGTATCAAAATACCGCACGTTCTCGAAAGCCAGCTCCACCCGCCGCTCATTCCGGATTGCGATGCGCATAGAGTCCTGTGAGGAGGGTACCGGCAATGTATTCGTACCCGAACCATATATCGGGACGTCGGCCCGCTGGCGGATCGCATTCAGATAGGTCAGGATATCAGGATTACCCGGATCAGACTCATTCAATGCTTCGGCATAGTCCAGGTAAATATTGGCCAGCCGCAGCAGCAGCGCGCCCCTGCTGTCATCATTGGCAGCGACGTTCTTCCGGGCGCAATACCCGGTTGGCGAAACATCCGATGTACTTTGTGACCGACCCGAATTTCCTGAATATTCGAAGGAAGTTACGATCGGGGCATAACCATTGTCCTGGTACAGCCAATAACTGCTGTCATAAGTGACCCCTACATAGAACCGTGGTTCCCGGCCTACCCACTGGTTATAGGTATTATGCCCGGTCAGTCCGAGACCATATTGATTATTCAGGTATTCGTCGCCGACGGACAGATATTGGGAGAACCCGCTGGACACATAGCCCGATGCCGGATCCGTGATGGGTCGGCCATTAGCCATAAAATAAGCGTCAACCATCGTTTGCGTTGCGCCGAAGGCACCGCCGCCCTGTTGGTCTGAAGGACCCCCGACATGTTTGGGTGTCCGGTCATACCGCATATAACTACCCTGGTTCGACGCGGCAAAGATCCACTCCTGGTTCCAGTCGGTCAGCATCACATCTTTACAGGACAGATAGGCCTGCATCGCGGGATCGGCATTAGCTTCGACAAACAGGGAATAATAACCGGGCACGAATTCCGTGATAAATGCCTTGGCGGCGGTTGCCGCAGTGGCCCATTTACCGGCATCATAGGTCTGGTTGACCAGCGATCCCAGGCCTGCATAATCAGCGTTGCCGTTATACAGCGGACTTGCATCCAGCATCAGCGCTTGCTCCTTGTAAGCCTTCACCACCCCCCTCACGATCCGGCCAAACTGCTGACCGGTGGGTGTATATGGCAGGTTGATATAGGCCGAATCCAGCTGGGTAACGACAAAATTGATACACGAATCGAACGACGCCCGCGGGAGGCGTACCGATGTCGTAGATGCATCCGCGGAGATCAGGTTGTCACCCAACAGCACTACCGGTCCATACGTCCGTAGTAAATTGAAATAAAAGATCGCCCGCAACCCTCTGGCCTCCGCCTTATATTCCGCCTTCAGCGAGTCTGGCAGTTCATTCGGATTGGCGCTGCCTATCCGGTTCATAAAATCCGTTGCATTGCGGATGGCCTGGTAATAACTGGTCCAGTAGGTGGACACCGTACCATCTGTGTTGCTCCACACACTCAGATTCATCTCGTTCGTATAGACGAAATCCCAGTTGTACTTCGCTTCGTCAGAGGCTCCTTCCCATACTCCGGAATTCGAGGTGCCTTGAAATCTCTGTTCCATCTCATCGGGCAGTGAAGAATAGATATTGGCCAGGTATTCGTCCACATTGGCCTTCGAATTGAAGATACTGTCGATCGTCAGTACATCGTTGGGGACGGTTTGCAGATACTTCTTACAGGAACCCAGCAGCAGCGGGAAAGCGCCGGCCAGGAAAAAATATATTGCTCTTTTCATGATAATCAGTTTATGATTCATTAGAAATTGACCTGGATGCCGGTTGTTATGTTCCGGGAGTTAGGATACAAGGCGCCATTCGACGTCTCCAGCTCAGGGTCCCATAGTTTAAAGGAACTCCAGTACAAAAGATTGACTCCCTGCACGTAGATCCTTGCATTCTTCAACCCAATGCTTTTCAGCGTACCCTTTGGCAGCGTATAGCCAAAATCCATCGTCTTCAGCCGCAGGAAATCAATGCTCTTCTCCCACCAGCTGCTGGCGACGTCGTTATTGCTGTTCTCCGAATTTCCATACGCCAGCCGGGGATAAAAGGCGTGAGGGTTGGGGGTTTCAGGCGACCAGCGGCTTTCGGCTGCCGTATACAGGTTGCTGCGTTCCGCGCCGGTACTGTTGTTGAACGGGAAGATGCCGTCGCCACTGAGCTGCTGTTGCGCACCCTTGATACCCTGGAAGAAAACACCAAAATTCCATTGCTTCCATTGTACATTGAACCCGATGCCATACACCAGGTTGGGGACATTTCCATTACCGATCCGCCTGACGTCATTGGCATCTATCTTGCCGTCGCCATTCAGGTCCTTATACCGGATATCACCGACGCGGACATTGCCCAGTGGCGCCTGGCTCGGTGCATTGTCGATCTCCTGCTGGCTGGTGAACAAACCCTCGGCCACGTAACCGAAATCCGATTTGTAATTCACGCCCCTGTGTTCCATATAGGGAAAGGGTTGGACGGGATCGTCATTCTGGATCACCTTATCCCTGTTCCAGGAAAACGTGGCATGTGCTGTCCAGATCGTTGGTCCGATCGCGATCGGCGTCACATCCATCGTACCGTCGAAGCCTTTATTACTGATCACCCCCAGATTGGACCATGGGTCATTAATGAAGCCTGCATAGGAAGCGAGACTGGCCCGTTGCAGGAAGACCCCCGTCCGAAGCTCATTGAAATAATCAACTGTCAGCGATACCTTATTATTCAGCGTCTTCAACTCGATCCCGACATCCTGCTTGTGCGAACGGGCCCACGTGACGTCCGTGCCGTAATCCGTGATCGCGATGCCGTTATAGCTCGTGTTGTTCACTCCATTGCCGAAAGTATAGCCCGTGGCCTGGTTGGACACCAGCGTCAGGAAACCGAAGCGGCGGACATTATTATTTTGCGAGATGCCGCCGCTGCCGACCCAGCCATTCGAATACCGGATCTTCAGGAATTGCAATACATCCTTGACCGGTTCAAAGAACTTTTCCTTCGAGATGACCCAACCCGCCCCAAACGACGGGAAAAAGCCGAACTGCTTTTGCGGCGCAAAATTTTCGCTGCCATTATAACCGAAATTGAACTCGCCGAAATACTTGTCACTCCAACCGTAGGTGACACGACCTGCCAGGCCTTCGCTTCTATACGGCAAGGCAGCCGTCAGGCTCGTCGGGAAAGCCTGCGTATACGACCGCTGATTGTACAGGATCAGGCCCGTGATATGATTCTTCGTGTTGAAATTCTTATCATAATTGACCGCCGCTTCCAGGTAATTCTGCCTGTTGCCGCCATTGCCGTCAGCGAAACTCAGGTTGTCCGACCCTTCCGAGATGAGATCCAGGTTGGGACTCCCGTCGGGGTTATAGGGAGTCGTCTTGTCGATCAGATAGCTGCTGCGTTGCCGCGTATTGGCGACCGTCTGGCTGTCCAGCACATCGAAAGCGTACATCGCATAGGCCGACAACCCCTTGACCAGCGGACTCAGATCCTGAGTGATCCGCGCATTGGTATATACCTGGCTGCTGAACACGGTCTGATACCCCGTCTGTGTCAGTTCCGAATAGGGATTAGGCTGCGCTCCGGCGGAGCTGACGCCCGGCACGATATTGCCCGGGTACATGATGGGGTACAGGACAGGATTCGTCTGCATCACATCCCCGAATATCTGCTGCGGCGCATTGGACGTAGATGAGACGGATCCGATGTTATTGCTTGCCGATGGCACGCCGGGATAATTAGTATTCGAAATATACCCCTGGATACCCAGCTCGAACTTCGTGGTCTTCGTCCAGTTCATATCGATATTCGACGTGAAATTATACCGGCGGTAACGCGTATTCGCATTATACTGGTCCAATCCATTGGTCTTCATCAGGCTCGTCTCATCGTAATAAGCCATTGATACATAATACGTCGTATTTTCCGTGCCGCCGCGGGCGCTGAAATTCGCCCGCCGGCTATCGGCCAGGTTGTTAAACAAGGCCTTCATCCAGTTGACGTTCGGGTAGAGGTAGGGCTGATGGCCCGCTACCGTGCTGTCGATATAGGCCTGGGAATAATCCGGCTGGAAGCCCGAAGCGACTTCTGCCTCATCGCGCAGGGTCATATATTGCTGGCCGTTGGTGAGGGAAGGGGTCTTGGTAAAGGAATTGACTCCTTCATTATAATTGAACATCAGTACCGGCTTGCCGATCTTTCCTTTCTTCGTTTGGATCAGGATAACGCCGTTGGCACCCGCGACGCCATAGATGGCTGTTGCAGAGGCGTCCTTCAGGATAGTAAAGGACGCGATGTCTTCCGGGTCGAATGCATCTATGTTTCGCCCCTGCACGCCGTCGACAATGACGAGCGGACCGGCATCATTCCCGTTGCCGACGAACGTCGAGATGCCGCGGATATAGAGGTCTGCGCCATTCGTGCCGGGAAGGCCCGTCCGCTGTACGCCCACCAGGCCTGCCAGCCTGCCGGCCAGCGAAGCGCTGAGATTGGCAACAGGTTCTTTGAGGTCGTCTACGTTGACCGTCGATTGGGCGCCTACCAGGCTGATCTTTTTCTGCTGGCCATAACCTACGACCACGACTTCATCCGCACTGCCTTCCACGGCATCCATCGTGATCTCGATGTAAAAGCTGTTCGTCGAGCCGATCGTCTGCGCCACATAGCCCACGCGTGAGAAGTGTAGCTGCTGTTTGGGATTGTCCAGTTTGATCGTGAATTTTCCGAGGGAGTCGGTAGACGTACCCCTTTGCGTCCCTAAGACCTGAATGCTTACCGCTTCCAGCGGTTTATTCAGTTTGTCTTTTACAAGACCCGTGATGGTGACGGGTCCCTGCGGTCCCTGCGCCGATGCAGTTGCTCCGTAGAGACAAAAGACCAGCAGCCAGGCAAAAAGCCTTTGGAAGGCCACGGGAGTGGCACACTTCTTTGGTTTCCTCATAAATTAAGTTTGTTTTGGTTAAATCCTTTGGCTTTTCACAGGGGGCGGATTTACTTATAGGATAGCTCTAAGGCCGGAGAATTTGCATATTGCTGCCACAATCCATCCACCGTACTGCCCGCCAGCTTCGTCCACAGACTGTCGGTATAGGTCCCGTCCCGCATCGCCGCATCCATCTGGTCGACGATATGCTGATCTTTATTCTTTTCGATCCATAAAAGGAACCTCGCTGTTACCCGGTAGGCATTCGTGTAACTCTGGTTGGGACGGTAGGGGGGTAGCTTCCAGTTGCTCTTTAGATTATTGACGCCATAGACATACCGGACATAATCCGCGATTCCTTCGGTGAGCCATCCCGGCCCGTCATGCCGGTAATCCTGCACGATATGCATGACCTCATGCGTCACGACGTCAATATCTTCCGGGTGATCCTTCAGCCATTTCGGGTTGAACCGGCTTACGCCATTGCCCGTCTCCGCGACTCCAGTATAGGTCGGATCGATAAAAAAGGTCACTTGTCTCAGGGTATTTTTATTGAAGCGCGTCGCCTCTTCAGGATAAACGATAAAGAAAGCGTCTATTAGTCTTTGACGTGTTTCCGGGCTGAAATCCGGGGCATTATTGACTACAATCAGGGTATAGTCCCCGTGGGTGATTGTATCCCGAACTACAGCGGCCCTGGTCATCATGGGCACGGACAGGAAAAAAATTTGCAACATCAGCGCAGTCAGGCTCAATCTCATTTCAGTCAGTTATTTTGGTAATCGGTCGAAATAAAGATATTTATACTTCGAGCCGGATGTTGTCAATGGATGTCAAACAAACTGTTAACGGATATTAAATGGCTGCCATAAATGCGCGTCGTAACATTAAATGACCTAAATTAAGGTTGCCAAACACAGCTAACCGCCAAGCGCTTATGATGAAGTATACGACCACCGTGCACATGACTATAGCGATCCTCAGCTTTTTGATCCTTTCGTCGGTCCAGTTCTTCCTGCTTTATAATACTTACGAGCTCAAAAACGAGCACTTCTATTTAGCCGAACAAAGCATTCTCAATACTGCCTATACCAAGGCGGTCGCCAATGACAAGGTGATGCCCGGCGGCCAGCGTATCATGGACCGGTATCTCGTCGGTGACATGGCCCTGCTGGAGCAGACCTGGAACCAGGACCGCAAAGCCTTCGATGTTCTTGCGCAAAAGATTTGCGACAGTGCCTTTCTCGCGCTGCGAAAGGGTAATAATATGGACAGTCTCCTCGCTCAATGGATTACCGAGAACCATTTAAACAAAAACCTCGAATACGCGCTGCTTGTAGAAAGAGTTGATATTGCCTTCGAGCCGAACAAATACATCAATCTCTATGACCGTGGCCGCCGATATCCCCTGATCGAACCCGTCATCCAGACAATACACGGCATCAGGATCGGGGGATCCCTGCAGGAGATCGCCGGCCGGAACATGGTCAGCTTCTATGCCGTCGGTAGTCCCGCAGGTCATTCCTCAAGAGTGGAATTCAGCTTCCATGTCGACATCCGCAACCGGCAGGCCGCCATCCTGTGGCTCATGATGCCTACGTTCCTGCTGTCGCTTTTTTCTGTATTGTCGGTTGTATTGTTGTTCTTTATCACTTTCCGCAACTGGACGCGTCAAAAAAAGCTGTCCGAGATGAAATCGGATTTCATCAACAGCATCACCCACGAGTTCCACACCCCGTTGTCCGCGATCATCGTGGCGAATAAGACCATGCAAAACGAAAAGGTGATCAGCGCGCGGGAGAAAGTCCAGCCCCTGACCGAAGTCATCCAGCGTCAGGCAGAACGGCTCCGGATACTGATCAGCCAGGTGCTCGATATCACGACGATGAACAGGATATCCTTATCACGGGAAGAATTCGCCATTCACAACCAGCTGGAAGAGATCCTGCTGGATTACCGCCTCAGGCTCAACGGCTCCAATGTGGGACTCAACCTGCAAAAAGATGCGGAAAAGGATATCGTTCGCGCAGACCGGTTCTGGTTCACCACTATTATCCTCAATATCCTCGATAATGCAGTCAAATACAACCAGAATGCATGGAAAAATATCAAGGTCTCCACCTTCGACGATAAGAAATTTTTATACGTCATTATCAGAGACAATGGTATCGGCATGACAGAGGAGATCAAAAAACATGTATTTGAAAAATTCTACCGCAGCACTCATTCGGGCAGTGACAGCGTGAAGGGGCTTGGGTTGGGGCTGTTCTACGTGAAGCAGGCTGTGAATGCACATAATTGGGAGATCGATATCACCAGTGTGCAGGGTGAGGGCAGCACCTTTACCATTACCATTCCTTTTTGAACGTGCATACCATGAAAATAAACTACTATGAACAAGACCAAAATTCTGCTGATCGAAGATGAAACGGACCTGGGCAATGTCGTCCGCCAGTACCTGGAAATTTCCGACTTCGAAGTCGACTGGGTAACGAATGGGCGGTTGGCCTATAACCGGCTGCTGGTAGACCAGGCGACCTATCATATTGCACTGATAGATGTATCCATGCCCGAGATGGATGGCTTCCAACTGGCTGATAAGATTGTGCAGCTGGGGCTGCGCTTGCCTTTTCTGTTTTTGACTGCCCGCAATGAAAAGTCCGACCGGCTTCGAGGTCTCAAGCTGGGAGCTGACGACTACATCTGCAAACCCTTTGACGTCGACGAGCTTGTACTGCGCATCCGTAACATCATCCGGCGAAATGCCGGCACACCTCGTGCTGCTGCACCCGTCGCTACGATCCGCCGGGAAGATGTGGTATTTGAAAAAGAATGTTTCAAGCTGACCATCGGCGGCAAAAAAGAGATCCTGCTGACCCCCCGGGAGGCAGAATTGCTGGACTTCCTTTTCCGTCACGAGGGCAGGATCCTCAAACGGGAAGATATCCTCTGTCAGTTGTGGGGCGAGAACGACTACTTCCTGGGAAGAAGCCTCGATGTATTCATTTCCAGGTTACGCAAGCACCTGAGCAGCTCTAAGGCGGTCAGTATCGATAATGTATATGGAGTCGGCTTTGTTTTTAATGTCAGGAGGGAGCAGTACCACAAACCCTGATTCGACTACAACAACAGTAGGTTTGGCTACACCGTTTGCTGAGTTTAGGCTGACCTTTGACCTAACAAAAAAGCAAAAAAATGAAAATTACATTAACAGGTTCATTAGGGCATATCGGGAAGCCATTGACCGCATTGTTGGTAGAAAAAGGGCATACTGTTACGGTGATCAGCAGCAACCCCGAAAAACAAAAGGACATCGTGGAACTGGGCGCAGCCGCCGCCATCGGGGCGATCGAAAACGTTGATTTTCTGACAGCGGCTTTCAGCTCGGCGGATGTCGTGTACACGATGATCCCGCCCGCCAATTATTTCAACCCTGCTTTTGACCTCAGGGCGCATACCACCGGGATCACCAATAATTTCGTGCAAGCTATTCAAAAGTCGGGCGTCAGGCGTGTGGTTCACCTCAGCAGCATTGGTGCTCATTTGGAAAAGGGATCGGGGCTGATCCTGGCCCATCATGAGGCAGAGCTTATTCTGGGCAAGCTGTCGGATGTGGCCATTACTTTCATGCGGCCAGTAGGCTTTTATTACAATTTGTTCGGCTTTATACCCCAGATCAAACAGGCTGGTGTTATCTCGGCGAACTACGGTGCGGATGAAAACCTTGTATGGGTTTCACCGATTGATATTGCTGCCGCAGTGGCCGACGAGCTGGAAGCGCCTGCTTCCCATAGGAAAGTACGGTATGTGGCAAGCGATGAACTGACCGGTCATGAGACGGCCAGTATCTTAGGTGCGGCTATCGGTAAGCCTGATTTAAAATGGATCATGGTCAGTGACGCGGAAAGGCAAAAATTTTTGGAGGCAGTAGGCCTGAACAAGACAATAGCGGTAGGGTTGGTTGAAATGTTTGCCGCCCAGCACAGTGGTCGGCTGATGGAGGACTATTATCGCCATCAACCAGCCTTGGGGAAGGTCAAGCTGACCGATTTTGCAAAGGAATTTGCTATCTTGTATAAACAATAAGAGGGGAGAGGTATGGCAAAAATAACGCTTCATAGGATTAAGACGATAAAGGACTATCACCGGTTTATGGGACTTCCCGCACCGGAGCATCCCCTGATCAGCGTGGTGCATCTTGATTCCATCAAAAATTTACCTGTTAAGGATTCCGTGAACATGGTTTTTGATTTTTATTCCATCTCTCTTAAAAGAAGCCCTAATGCGAAGATGAAATATGGCCAGCAGGAATACGATTTTGACGAAGGTGTCATGTTTTTTATATCTCCCGGCCAGGTGTTTGGAATTGAAGTGGAGAAAAATGAAGAATTAAGACATTCGGGATGGTTGTTACTCATCCATCCCGATTTTTTATGGCATACCTCACTGGCTAAAAACATCAAACAGTACGAATATTTCGACTACTCGGTCAATGAGGCCTTATTTCTTTCGGAGAAAGAAGAAACAACGATTACGGGTATCATCCGGAATGTCGAGCAGGAATATCATTCCAATATTGACCAATTTAGCCAGAACGTTATTATTGCGCAATTGGAACTATTACTGACCTATGCAGAAAGGTTTTATCGGCGCCAGTTCATTACCCGAAAAATCGCCAATCATAAAATTCTCGACCGATTGGAAGCTATTCTGACGGAATATTTCAACAGCGATGATCTATCCCGGAAAGGGCTGCCTACCGTGCAATACGTGGCCGAAATGCTGACGATATCGCCTAATTATCTGAGCGAGTTGCTGAAGGTGCTGACAGGTCGAAGTACGAGGGACCATATCCACGAAAAGCTGATGGAAAAAGCAAAAGAGAAATTATCTGCTACAGATATGTCCGTCAGTGAGATTGCCTACGAGTTGGGTTTCGAACATCCGCAGTCTTTCAGTAAGTTGTTCAAGACAAAAACGAATCTTTCGCCGTTGGAATTCAGGCAGTCGTTCAATTGAGTGTAACTTCCAGTACCTTGCCGGTATACTGCACCACTTTTTCCTTATCCGTTGCCATGAGTTTGATCTTGAACATTTTTGCCCTGGAGGCAGTCGTCATGGCAGCACCTGGTTTAATGGTTAGCTTGTTATCCTTATCGTTCCAGATAAATGTTGTCCAGGTGCCTTGTCCCTTCAGATATTCTTGCGTTTTGCCATCATCATCATACAGGGTATAGCTGCCATTGGCGCCTCCATATACTTTAATGGTGGTCGGCGCTGTAACGGGTTGCTCAATATATTGCCTGATAGGATCGAAAGGAATAATAGCGCCTGCTTTAACAAAAATCGGCATGATCTCCAGATCGGCATCACAGCTAATGGTTTGTCCGCCGGTCTCTTTTTTGTTTGTCCACCAGTTGTACCAACTTCCTTCAGGTAAATAAACGTCTCTTTTAACGGCTCCTTTTTCAGTGACAGGCGCTATCAGCATCTCGCTTCCCCAAAAATATTCGGTGCTCTGTTTAACGGCGGTCGTATCATGAGGATAATATAACCATAAGGCGCGCATCATGGGCAGGCCTTTGTCCCGTGCCTCGCGGGCAGCGGTGTAGTTGTACGGCAGGAGCTGGTAACGCAGGTTTAAAAAATTCCGGCAAATGGGCTCAACCCTGGCGTTGTGCAGCTCGCTGCTGTCAGGCACATTCATCGCCTGGTCTTCATTGACCCCATACTTGCCTGTATTCCATCCCCATGGCAATCGTAAGTTCCAGGAACGGCCATGCGATCGGAACGACGCGCAAAACGTAGAGAACTGAAACCATCTTGTATACAACTCACCGGTTAACTCCTTTGATGAAACAAAGCCTCCATTGTCCGTCCCCCAAAAAGGCGACACCGTCAGGGAAAAATTTAACCCAACGGCTATTTGTGCATTCAATGTCTCCCATTTGGAC
Organism: Puia dinghuensis; assembly: GCA_026225275.1. GTDB lineage: Bacteria > Bacteroidota > Bacteroidia > Chitinophagales > Chitinophagaceae > Puia > Puia dinghuensis_B. The sequence goes on along the minus strand of JAMFSL010000169.1, from coordinate 34,535 downwards.
CGGATATCGCCTGACCAGATCCAGCCGCCATAACGGGCAACGCCCAGGTAGCCGTTGCGCTGAAGGTTCCAGGGACGCTCATCCGGTCTTTCGCTAAGGGGGCCTTTGTAATACATTTCGGCCCTTAAAAATCTTGATTTTATAGAATAGGCATCTCCTTCATCGGGCCACCATCCGTCAACCCCTGTATTGAATACGGGCAAATGTGCCCGCCAGTAAGCGGATATGCTGGTGCTATCTTCCACCTCATTGGTGTCGGCCGGGATAGAGCCATGCAACTGCAACCTACCGCCAATAGTCGGCGGGACGATATGCAATGCCACTCTGACGTGGCGCTCATGCATCTGATCCATAAAGTCTTTGGGAGAAATATCAAATACGCCGGGGTTAAACTCCATTATATTATGACCTTTATTCCAGCCACTTTTTACGAAGCCGGTACCCAAATAAATAACGGCATCCAATGGAAGATTCTTGCTGGGAAGCTATCTACCACGCCGATCATCTGTTCGGTATTTTCAATCGTACGGTGCGATTGCATATAACCCATCGCCCATTTGGGCGGTAGTACCGGCTTGCCAACCAGGTCCGTCACCTCTTTCATCATCTCGAGTGGTTGGCTGGCATCAAAGAATATCATATCCAGGGGGCCATCGACGAAATCCCTTGCACTGGGATTCGGGATAAATTTTCCGACTTTGCCAGTTAAATCAACCTGCCCGGTAGGTGTAGCGATAAAAAAGGCCCAACCTTTGGTACCGATTAAAAACGGGACGGGTATGCTTGCTATCCACATTTTATCTTCGCGGTTGACCTGTCCGTTTTTCATTTGGTAAAGCGAGTCGCGCTTATCGAATTTTTCATTCCCTTCGCCCAAACCTAAAACAGGGCCATCATCAATTCCGAATGATAGTTGGCCCGTTTGTTGATCGACCGTAAATGTTTGCGATACTGTATTGCTTTTATTCGTAATGCTGATGGTCAGCGGATCATAGCTGACCTGGATGTTTAACCCGCTGACGGAGGCATGGCCGGCATGAAGCGGTATAGGTTTGCCCCAATCATGCGCAATGAAGGCGGGGTTATCGGGAGCATCATTTTCATCGCCTGGCTTATTGCTTAATTTTATCCGTATGCTATGCGGACCGCTTTGCTGAATAACCAGATGGGCTGGTTTGTCTTTATATAATAATGCTGTATGGCGCTGCGCCAAGGCGGCCTTAGCACATAGGTTTAGCAATACGATCACAGCCAGCGTTACGGTAAATTTATTGGGTAGCATTAAACAAATATAAATGACTCTACCGGTGTCTACTTCGTGATATTTAACCGAATTCCTTTGATTATTAACAGAATAGCATCAAAAAGGTTTTTTAACGCCAGCCTAACCCGGGTGCAACATGCTGCAAAATAGAAGACAGCACGTGTACATTGTAGTCAACTCCTAATGTATTGGGTATAGTCAAAAGCAGTGTGTCTGCTTCCTGGATGGCTTCGTCCTGAGCCAACTCCCTGATGAGCCGATCCGGCTCGCCAGCATAGCTTCTCCCGAAAATGGCGCGTTTATCCTGTTCAATATATCCCACAGTATCGCCGTCCCTGGTGTCCTGCCCGAATAAATACCTGTCTTCATCCGTTATCAGTGCAAATATAGACCGGCTTACTGAAACCCTTGGCTCGCGCTGATGCCCTGCTTTTTTCCATGCTTCTTTGTACAACCTGATCTGTTCGGCTTGTTGTACATGGAAAGGCTTGCCGCTTTCGTCGAATTTCAAGGTAGAACTTTGAAGGTGCATTCCGTTTTCGGCCGCCCAAATAGCTGTAGCATTAGAGGCAGCTCCCCACCAAATACGTTCTCTCAATCCTGCGGAGTAGGGTTCCAATCGTAATAGGCCCGGTGGATTAGGAAACATGGGGGACGGGTTGGGCTGCGCAAATCCAACACCCTTGAGTTTATCCAAAAATTGCAATGCTTTATTACGTCCCATATCTGCGTCTGTTTCTCCTTCAGCCAGCTCATACCCAAAATAACGCCACCCATTGATCACTTGTTCCGGTGAACCTCTACTGATTCCCAATTGTAATCGCCCACCCGAAATTAAATCAGCGGCTCCGGCGTCTTCCACCATATAGAGGGGATTTTCATAGCGCATATCGATAACACCTGTTCCAATTTCTATCTTGCTTGTTTTGGCACCGATAGCCGAAAGCAAAGGAAATGGAGATGCTAACTGAGCTGCAAAATGATGGACGCGAAAATACGCACCATCTAAACCGATTTCTTCGGCAGCAATGGCTAAATCAATGGATTGAAGTAAAGTGTCACTCGCCGTACGGGTTTTATAGGCTGGATGATTGGACCAATGTCCGAACGATAAAAATCCTATTTTCTTCATAAATTGCCTTTCTATTGTAAGATTCTCCCTGTAAAGATAAATATTATATCCTCACCCGGCTCCAGTTAGAGATTTTTATCTAACCCTTTAATAGCCCTGGTTTTGCTGCGACGCAATATTGGGATTTGCGTTGATCTCATCCTGTGGGATCGGAGCTATCCGGCGGTAGTCAGGAAAAGATATTGAAAGATAACTGGAATTAAGTGGAATTGCTCCAGGATTAGCGATACGGTTTATCGCTAATTGAAGTCTATTCATGTCATACAGGCGATCCCCTTCAAAGGCCAGTTCCTTTCTTCTTTCCAAAACGATATCATTGAGTAGCGCTGAACCCGATGAAGAATAGGGGGCTCCCGCCGGATTCCGCTTTGCCATTAATGCATTTAAGTACATTAAAGCGTCGGGCTCATTGGCAGGCAGAGATGACTCTGCAGCAATGAGGTAAACCTCAGCGAGCCGGATCACTTTCAGATTGTCGGGGTCAGGGTTTTGTGCGTTGGGAAATTTATTGACGAGATAGGCGGAATCGCCGCTTTTTGTAAGGCCAGGAATCAGCAATGTTCGCCGGATATCTGTAGCACTATACAAATTGTACAGTTGTGAAGAGGCATATAGCTCCTGAAATCCATTGATATAGTAACCCCCAACACCTAATGAGCCATTGCTGTTTGCCTGATCGACATCCACTTCAAACAGGACTTCATTGGAATCTGTCTGAATGGAGGAATTGTTCCAAAAAGCATTATAGTTGGCAGGGGATACCAGTTTAAATACACCGGCATTGATAACGTCAACCGCCATGGATTTTGCATTCGTCTTATCACCTTCATATAAATAGACCTTAGCTAGCAGTCCTTCGATCGCATATCTGCTTAATAAAACAGAGTTTACATAGCCCGGTGTAGATTTCAGCGCCGTTTGAAGATCATTCACTATTTGACTATATACCTCGCCAACGGTATTTCTTTTTGGCAGCAGATCCGGGTTGTAAGATAACGCCAGGGGCACCCCGAGTGCCGTTGGATCAGTGGTATATGCGGTGGCGAAAATATTCACCAATTTAAAGTATAAGAGTGCCCGGATCGCATAGGCCTGCGATTTTATGGTATCTATTGAAGCTGACTCGATCGACGCGTTGATAACCTGATTCGCCCGTAAGATTCCAATATAGGCATTTGTCCACATGGCATTCGGAACAGGGTCATTCACCAATACAGTATAGGAGTATTGCGCTACATATGCGCCCATGGTGTTTGTCTCTACATAGACATTGTCTGCCTGGACGTCACCCGTAATCAAAAAATCTGCCCCGTAAACACCGATATTTCTCAAAGCCGCATATGCGCCGTTTAGCGCCTGGTCGAGTTCAGCCGGAGTCGTTAGCGCCTGATCAAGCGGAATAGCGTTCGGGGGTGTTTTGTTCAGAAAAGTCTTTGAGCATCCCGAACATAACAACAAGACTATGCAAATTCCCGGCGTTGAATATAATATTCTTTTTCTCATTAATTTATTTTTTGGACGACGCTCATCAAAATCCAACTTTAATTCCGCCCGTAATGGTCTTTGGTTGATATACATCGTAATTGGTAAATGACCCGCCTTCTTCCGGATCAAATGGAAGATTTTTATCTTTTACAAAAGTCAGCAGGTTAGTGCCTCTCACATAAACGGATAGATTACTGATGTGTGCACCTTTGAGTAGCGAACTTGAAAAGGCATATTCCAATGTAATATTTCTTAATCGGACATAATCTCCACTGTATAAGAAACGCGTCGATATTGCATTGGATGAATTGTTACCAGTGCTCCATAGTAGTTGGGGGACATTGGTCTTATCGCCCGGTTTTTGCCATGCCGTCAATTCCTGGCTCAGTTGATTATAAATCCCAAACAGAGATCCTTCGCTGTTAGAAAGATTGCCAGCCTGATCTTGCAAATACGTTCCAAAAAGAAAATAGAATTGTACCTGCAGGGAGAGTTTTTTGTACGAAAATGTGTTTATCAAAGATCCCAGCAATTTTGGGTTAATATCCGTACGTCCCGTAAAGGAGGGTTTGGCACTGTCATAGTTCCCCGTTATCTGGCTTTTCGATCCGTCTGTAAACCACATCGGCGTGCCGTTTTTTTGATTCACGCCCGCCCAAAGTGGCATATAATACTCAAGTATGTGACCGACGGCGAGCTCAAGGTTGGTGTTGGGTATGAAGATCGGATTGCCCAGATATAATCGGGTAACCCGACTTTTATTGTGAGTCATGTTGAAACTTATATTCCACGAGAAGTGCGGCGTGTGCACCGGTTCCCCATTCAATGTGATTTCATAGCCCCTGTTATATAACGCACCAACATTCCGGTTTTGGGTATTACCACTCGTAGCCTGCGAATAAATGCCCGTTGTCAATGACAAAGGTACGGCTACGATCAAATTTGAATTATCCTTGTTATAATAATCGATCGTTCCGCTCAATCGATTCTTAAAAAAACTGAAATCAAGGCCAAGATCAAGAATGGCACATTTTTCCCATGTCAGATTTGGGTTGCCAACGTTTGTCAGTGCGCTTCCGGGGCTGCCCCGATAGGAGAAACCGTAGCCGAAAGTCGCCAACGAAGTAAAATCCCCGATTTGCTGGTTACCCGTTTGCCCGTAAGACGCCCTGAGTTTTAGCGCATAGACAAACGAAGCGTTTTTTAAAAATGCCTCTTTGCTAACATTCCACGCACCGCCTACGGAATAAAAATTTCCCCATCTGTTGTCGGCGCCAAAACGGGAAGAGCCGTCGCGACGAAAACTTCCGCTGAGGATGTAGCGGTCCTTAACATTAAAATTTTCTGCAGTGAATAGAGAGATCGTGCTATTCGAGCTAAGGCCTGAGCTAAAAGATACTGGCTCAGCAGCCGAGCCCGGATATTGTAAAGAAGTAGCAGAAGGAAAGCCAAGGCCTTGCGCCTGCAGTGAACTGATGGACTGATCGTACGCTTCATAACCCAGTTTTGCATCCAGGTAACTACTATCGCCTATTTTCTGGTGGTAAATACCGATATTGGTCCAGGTCCAGTCAAAAATATTCTGGTATGTATTCCATGCAAATCCATTCGGGTAGCCCGGTCCATAGTTCGGATTCAAATACAGGTCGTCCAGCAGATCAAAATATTCGGGGCTGTATTGCGAAGTAAACGTAAGATTGTCAAGTATTCTATATTCCGCAGAAACGTTCCCGCGGATGACATTTTGTTTGTAGTCATTATAAGTCCCCTGGGCGATCGCCACTGGATTATAAAGACTGTTTTGCAGAGGGAATTCTCCCTGCGGATCATTCATCCGTATAGATCCATCGGCGTTATATGGCGTGTACCAGGGGAGTAAGAGATGCTGCGCATATACTGGATTCTGGAGGTTGAGGCCGTTCAAGGGTATGCTTTGCTTAACCCCACTGCCACTCAGTGCGGCACTAAACTTGAATTTGTCGTTTATCTGGTGCTGTATATTCAGATCTCCATTGTAGCGTCTAAAACCGGTAGCAATCGTTATTCCGTCCTCGCTATACATCCCCCCCGACGCATAAAACTTCGTTTTGAGATCACCGCCCGAAATACTCAAATTATATTGCGATTGGCTGCCGGTTCTCGAAACGACATCCAGCCAATTAGTATTTGTCTTTGTGTAATCCTGGTCGATGCCAAGCTCTTTTGCTATAAAAACATCTGCGCTGGGATTGTCGACTGCGTAACCGGCATTGATGGCTGACTCCCGGAACAATGTCTGACTTTGAAGACTCGTCAGTGGTTTATTGGATGGTTGCCAGGCGATGGAATTTGCTCCTGCCTCCGCTGATAATTGAATTCGGGAATTTCCGGCTTTTCCTTTTTTTGTCGTAATGATGATTACGCCGTTCGCTGCTCGTGAACCATAAATGGCTGTAGCTGCAGCGTCCTTCAAAACTGTAATACTCTCTATGTCGTCCGGATTCAGTGAACTCAGGGCATTTGACGAAGTGCTCTGTTGGGAATTGTTTCCGGTGGTGGCAATGGCTCCATCGATCACCCACACGGCGAAGCCACTTGCGCCGATAGAGCCGTATCCGCGAATGATTACGCCCGCGATGGAGCCGGGTGCTCCGGAGGTCGATGCTGAATACAAGCCAGCCGCGGAGCCTTGCAATGTTTTATCGACAGAACTGAATGGTTTGTCTTCCAGATAGTCAGCCTTTATTGTCGTTGCGGAGCCGGTAAGATCTACTTTTGACACGGAGCCGTAGCCGATAATTTGTACTTCCGATAAACTGCCTTCTTTTAATCGAAGAGTAGTATTTAGAGGGTTAGCCGCCCTGACTTCTTTGGTGAAATAGCCCACAAAAGAAACAACGATCGTATCCGCGTCAGAAGGGATTTGTATTGAAAAACTTCCATCGGCGGCGGAAAAAGTCACTGTTTGAGTATGTTTTATCTGGATCGATGCGCCTGAAACGGGGTTTTGCTTTTCATCGGAGATCTTTCCTGTGATAGTGCGTACCTGGGCCATGCCCTCAAGAAAGACCAGTGAAAGAAGCAATATAATGCAAGCTCTTCTCATAGCTATAATAGCAGTTTGTGTTCAGCTGCATATTTTACCAGTGCTGCCGTGTTTTTTAGTTCAAGTTTTGACAAAATATTCTTGCGATGGGTATCAACGGTAACTACGCTTAGAAAGAGCTTGGCGGCAATTTCCACATTCGTTTCCCCATCGGCGATATGCCTGATAATTTCGATTTCCCTGGGAGTCAGATGTTTCTCGTCTTCTGTAACATTTGTTTTCCGGTACGAAAGATAAGAGAACAGGTTTTTAGCAATATCCGGACTCACATATTTTTCATTGTCTAAAATTTTTCGAAATGCCGTCATCAGCTCCTCTTTGCCGGTGTCCTTATTAATAAATGCATCGGCGCCTGCTTTGAGCATTTTGCTGACGATAACCACGTCGCACTCCATACTCACCACGATAATTTTTATTTCAGGGTTCTCTTTTTTTAATCGCTTTGTCGCTTCAAGGCCATTGAGCAATGGCATGTTGATATCCATAATGATGCAATCCACCGGATGTGATTTTACGTGATCGAGCACCTGCAGGCCGTTATTGGCACCATGGATCTCTCCAAACAGGTTTTCAGTCTCCAGTATCCTGCGCAAACCATCAACAAAAAGCTGGTGGTCGTCTGCTATCAATAAATTAATCGGAACAAGGTGATTTGTCATGGTCATCTTTGATTATAAGGTATTTCGATAAGCACATTTGTCCCTTTTCCGGGTGTAGATTCAACGAGCATTTTGCCGGATAATAATTTGGTTCTGGTTTCCATGTTTTTTATTCCGTATCCTTCTTTATGCGCAGACAGATCAAATCCTTTCCCGTCGTCTTCTATCATAATGGTGATTTTTTCATCCCTGAGACCTACGTGCAGGAAAATATTTTTTGCTTCAGCGTGTTTCAGAACGTTATTAATCAGTTCTTGTGTGATCCGGTAAAGAGATAATTCATAATCCTTTTGAAGTCGCTGTTTAAAACCAAAAATATTCAGGCTAAAATGGATCAGTCCCGTCAGGTTTATTTTGTTGGCCAGTCCTTCGATTGCCACCACGTAGCCGAATTCTTCCAGAATGGATGGACTTAGATTTCTTAGTAATTGGCGCAGGTCACCAACCACTTCACTTATGAATTGTTCAGCATTTTGCGCCAGTGATCTTAGTTCACTATTATTTGACTTGGCGGCTTTATCCTTAACAGATGATAATAAAAGCTTCAGCGCCGAAAGTTTAGTGCCCATATCATCATGCAGGTCTCTTGATATTCTTCTGCGTTCTTCTTCCTGTGTCTGTATGGCTGCCCTTATCTGTTCAGCCTGTGACTTACGAAAGCGCAGGATATTATAACGGTATATGCCGTAAACGATAGTCGCTAGAATCAGCAAATAGGAAAAATATGCCACCCATGTTTTCCACCAGGGCAGGCTAATATGAATTTGGATCTGCCTTTCCCCTTTTTCCTCATCGGCATTGACGGCTTTCAGATGAAATACATAATCGCCCGGAGGCAGATTATAATAGTAGATGGTTCTGTCAGCGGGCGATTGGTGCCAGACCGGATCATAATTTTCAAGCATAGTATAATACCGGATAGCTTCTGTGGAACGATAGTCGTAGGTGTCAAATCTGAACCCAAAATAATTCTGATCATGGGCTAGCGAGATCTTGTTTTTATATTCAGCAGCAACCCGAAGTGCACTATCTTTACCTAGGATACCGGTGACTGTGCTAAAAAAGAAATCGGTTATGACCGGTTTCAGAGAACGTGCGCTTAGGCCGGATCCTTCGGCGGCGAAAGTATAAAACCCTGTCGTATTGCCGACATAGATTTGGTCATCATTAGAAACATAGAGAGAACCTGGGGTGATATTTTGGTAAGAAATCATGAACTTCTTTGCCATTAAAAATGGTACACTCCTTGTAGGATCGATCTTTATTATTGAAGATGGGGTAGTTACCCATAAATTATTTTTTCGATCTTCAATGATTCCAAAAATTTGATTCGTTCTGATGCCCGTCTGTTCATCAAAGAATAGGAAGAATGTATCTTTCTTTTTATCATATCGGAATAGCCCATTATCCGTGCCGGCCCATATAACTCCGTCATGGTCCTCGAAAAGACATTCCCCGGAAATGCCCGGAAGATATACGCTGAAACCCTCTTTGCCCTTATTGAACTTGCAGATTCCGGGATGATCGCCGAAAGTTCCTACCCAAATATCCTGGTTATTATCCATCATGATTTGAGCTATATTATTCGATGTGATGGCGGCTGCATTATTTGGATCGGGAATCCATTGTTTAAGCGCACCGTTGGTTCGGCTGTAGCGATAAAGCCCGTCACCGACCGTGCCGATCCATAAGTTATTTTGATTATCCGAGATCGCATTGGTCACATTTCCTTGTATGTTTGCCTTTTTCCCATTGCATGATAACGGAGAAAAAGAATTGTTTTCTGTATTCATGACAGTAATACCGCGTTGCGTACAGATATACAATGAATCTTCTCCCGGCATTTGAAATAAGAGATGCAGGCTGTCGCATTGTATGCTGTTTGGATCGTCAGCATTGTGTTTGAATTGATACACTCGTTTTTTGTTTTTATCAAATTGAAGGAGGCCCAAACCTTCCGTGCCAATCCATATGGATGCTGATGGATTGCCAATAATTCCAAACACTCGTTTTCCCACCGTTATATTCGCAGGTGATTCAGAATTGGGGTCTGCACGGTACAATACTTTGCTAATCTCCGTGGCTACCCAAAGGGTGCCATCGTTGCTTACAAAGCCCCGCCAGGTTGAGCTGTCAGCAAATCCATTTCCCATTCTGTAACGCGACATTTTCCGGGTGAGGGGATCAAACCGGCTCAAGCCTTCCATGTAGCTGCCAATCCAAATCGCACCGACTTGATCTTCGCATATAAATGTTATGCAATCTCCTTTGTTGTAGGGATTCACAGCTGGAGCACTCAACTGAGCCGGGTGCTCAGGATCATATAAAAAACGCTCAAAGGTTCCTTTGTCACGGTCCATCTTGTGAAGACCCTCGCCCGAAGTTCCTATCCAGAGATTAGCCTTGCTATCTTCGAAAATCGCCTTAATCTTTCCATTAACAAGTGCACGGGGGTTTTGGGGATCGGCTGCATACCGGGTGAAAGTTCTATCCGGATTCATCCGGTTAAGCCCGCCCACCAGCGGGCCCCCAAGCCAGGGAAAACCGGTCCCAATCCAAAGATCCCCCCGCTTGTCCTCGTAAATTACATTAATAGTATTATTACTCAGGCTTTTCGCATCACTGTTGTCATGGCGGTAATGGGTAAATTTTCCGGTTTTTTCATTTAAGCAATCAAGCCCGTCAAATGTTCCGATCCAAACGTTTCCTTTACTGTCCTTAAAGATAGTGGTAATACCGCTTTTAGTGATACTCGTACTATCAATGTCTTTATGCAAATAATGCTTGAAAACACCACTAGCGGGATCATACTGATCCAGACTGCTGCCGCCTATCCAGATCATGCCCTGCTTATCCGCATAAATTGTCTCCAGCTCCGCGACTGCCAACGAATTCGGATTGTTGGGGTTCTGCCTTAAACTCGATAAAGCATTTCCGTCAAACCGGTAAACACAATGTTCATCCTGTCCGCAGAACCACATATTTCCTTCCGGGTCCTGACAAATGCCTGTGATTTTCCCCAAGGGGGAACCGTTGAGACTGTCCAGTTTGCTAAATAGAATGGCATGCTCTTGTGTAAAGCCCGAGTGCAAGAGGAATACCAGGAAAACATATATAAGCAGGCCATGTTTTCTTTTCATATAATCCCTAATGAATATACAAAATTCCGAAGAAATGGAGCCTTTGAAAAAAGGCTCCGTCAGTGATTACGCCATCCATGTTTTGAATGGCGTGTTTACTACTTCATGACCTTTTTTGTGTGTATATACATTGAACTCTTATTTTTTTACCATTTCCTGCATGATTTCCATTTCCCCTTCCTTGTTTATTTTCAAGATCTTTAGGGATGATTTATCTTCGAGGGTAATGACATATACCAGTCCTGATATGGTTTGAACTTCTTCAACAAAGGTTATGCTTTGATCATAATAATTGATCTTTACTGCTTTCCTGACCTCCCGATCCAATTTGGTTTCTCCATAGGAAAGCAGTGAATATACCCAGTGGCCTTTTTTGTCATAATAGGCCCTGTTGGTATAACCATCTATCGTAAAATAAGAGACACTGCCACTTTTGACGGTGTACCAAATTCCCTCTCTGATATTGCCATAGCGTGACTTGAAGTCCTTCAAAGCCCTGACATTTATGCTCTTCACGTCCATTTTGTTTACTGAATCATAAGGATATCCTGGATTTTCCGAATTGCTGAATCCTGTGATGGATAGAAATCCAAAAGAAAGCGTAACAAGTATCTTTTTCATGTTTTAAAAATTTAATTGAGTAATAAAAGTTGCTTGATGTGATGATTATTTCGTTGGAATTAATACTCAAATTTGGGTTATAAAAGAGCCCGGAACAATACACCTTAACGGGTATATTTCATCTACACCTTTTGGTGTAGACACGTTTTAGGCTTTGGCCAGCCCTTTACATTCCCGGGGGCGCCATTATCCGGATACCGAAGGAGACGGACGGTAAATGGGCGGGGTATATGAAAAAGTGGCGTATATTTAAATTAAAGCAATCTGATAAACCGTGTCCATAGATAAATTATTTGCCAGTTTTGATAGATACCTTCCCTTGGACGAACCAGAAAGGGCGGATTTAAAAGAGAGAGTAATTGAACGGAGGATTAAACGAAGACAGCTCATTCTGACCGAAGATGAGGTGTGCAGACATTACACTTTTGTCGTGGATGGATGTTTCAAGGTATTCCAGGTCGACAAAAAGGGCGTAGAACACAACCTGCAATTTGCTGCGGAGAATGACTGGATGATGATCATCGACAGCTTTTATTCCGAAAAGAAAAGCAAGGTAAATATTGAAGCGATCGAACCTTCGACTATTTTCCAGATAAGCAGGCCGGACCTTATTTATTTTTTCAGAACGTATCCAAAGTTCGACAGAAATTTTAGAGTAATTGTGGAGACAAGGTTTGCCGAGTTGGAAAACCGATTGTTGCAAATCGTCAGCTCTACCGCCGAAGAACGGTATCTCGCCTTTCTACGTCAATATCCGGCGTTGTCGCAAAGATTGCCCAATACCCAAATCGCCTCCTATTTGGGTATCACCCCTGAATTCCTGAGCATGATCCGCAAAGAAATCTCACAGAAAAGAGGTCACTCTTAAAGTATATTAAGCATATTTATTAAACTACCTTATAAGTCGGTTCCATGATCGAGCGCTAATTTGCACTAATTAAATAAACAAATCATGGAAAGCGTACTACAATTTAGGGAAAGCTATGACGAGAAGTCTCACCCCTATGACAATGAACCCTCGGTATCCATAACGCAGATTATGATCGAAGGAGTGAACTGTTACTGGTTTACCCCGGAAGACCCGTCCCCGGACAGGATAGTTATTTACCTACATGGCGGCGGTTTCGCCGCAGGGTCTGTCAGATCGCACGGAAAGATGGTCAGTCACTTTGCAAAGGAATTACAAGCAGAAATTCTTTTTATAGACTATGCCTTGGCGCCGGAGAACCCGTTTCCCGCCGGTCTGAATGACGTACTGACTGTTTACCGGGAATTAGCCAACCGGTATCCGGGATATCAGCTAGACCTCATTGGAGACAGTGCCGGTGGTAGCCTGGTCATTTCCGCCATTGGAGAAATGCTCAAAATCAACCTCCTGTTGCCCGACGCTGTCGTGTTGATTTCTCCATGGGTCAGCCTGGAGTGCGACACTCCGTCGATTGAAGAAAACGCCCGGCTAGACCGCATTCTCGACAAGGACATGCTCCAAATGTTTGCCCGGGCTTATACGGGAGACGTCCCCCTGGTAGTGTCGAGCCCGAAAGAAGCATCGCTTACCCAATTTCCACCCGTGCTCATTATCGTGGGTAGCAATGAAATACTGTTGGATGACAGCAAGTATTTTTATAATGAAATAAAACGTATTCAGAGCAAGTCCAGGTTGACTATCTACGACAATCAACAACATTTGTGGCCAAAGAAGGACATCTACAAAGAAGCTTCCCGGCGGGCATTGGCCGAGATCGCTGATTTTATTAGGGCATGAGAGTTGGTGGATGAATCATTTTTTACTACAGCAGAGTCATTGTTTTACGGTTTCGGCTCCGGCAGCAATCCAACCCTGTGTTTACCGGCAGTGGCAACGGAACGGGACCGAGCGGGGCCGGGAATATCATCTTGACCGCCGTCAGCCCGATCACCGTCGACCAGAGCTTTTTAATGATCGGCAACGACAACGGCGTATTGACGGAGACGACTTCCAATCTGCCGGCAGCGGCAGCGGGGGGGCGCGGCTGATCCGGAACTGGAAGGTCGCCAATACCAATACTGTCGGACCGGTGAACCTCAGCTTTGACTTTACAGGGTTGACGGTCACTGGGACGATCGGCACTCCGGGTGATTTCCGGCTGATGGTGAATACAGCCGGCGATCCTACGTTTGCCACGGGGACGACAGCCTTTTACGGGCCTTCATTTACCGGTAATGTAGCCACGTTCAGCAATACAAAGCTGCCTGATCAGGCTGTGTTTGCCATCCTCTCGAATGCGGCGGCCGGAACGCCGTTGCCGGTGATTTTTGTTTCCTTTATGGCCCAGCCCGCTGGCAACAATGTGGATCTGAACTGGGTGGTAGGCGACAATAGCCAGGCCAGCAGCTACGAGATCAATCAATCCACGGATGGGGTGCATTTCACCAGTATAGGAGAGGTGGCCAACGTGGCGGATCAGCAGGCGTATAGCTTTGTGCAGATGAATGCGGGTCCCGGTCAGCATTATTACCAGGTGCTGGAAACAGACCTCGACGGGAAAGCCATGTATAGCAATATTGTTTCAGCCACGATAGCGGCAGGGGATTTTTCCGTCACAGTGCTGAACAACCCGGCTACCGGCAATACGGATGCGCAGTTGCAGATCAATGCGACGACACCGGGTACTGCCCTGATAGAATTATGGACGACAGGCGGCGCCAGGATAAGCCTGCAGCAGCAGGCCATCGGGACAGGTGTCAATACCGTCAGCATTCCGGCCCGACTTTCGTGACGCTGTTCGAGATCAGCCCCGGCGATGCGAATGAAAATGGAGCCGTCGCCGCCTCAGTTAATCTCAAATTACGCGAGCAAGCTCGCGCCGCTCCCAAACGAAAAATGCCCCCCTTCGGGAGCACTTGTTTTGTTTTGCGGGCCTTACGATACAATTCTCGAACCTCTTCTTCCTTGATTTAAAGCGGCTTGCGAACATAGCGGTTTGATAACCATCTGTTTGCGGGCCGATTTTTAGCTACAGCCTTGCGCTCCTCGATGAAATCTGCGGAACCGAAAAGCGACACATTTGCTGCCTCTAGTTTTGTGAAAGCATCAGCATCCGCGGAGTCATTGATCGCCAGGTGCGCCGCTTCCAAACTGGCCTTGATACCTTACGGACCGCAGGCGGCGAACCTTTTGGCTATGTCGATTCCAATTTTGAGGGCCGCGTCTTTCGTGGGCGCGACTCGGTAGCCCTTCCCCTCCAGCACCTTCGCCGTCTGGCCCCAATAAGCCCCGCAGAAGTTCTTGCCGTGAAGCAGCATAACCGTTTGACAGTTGGAATGCTCCGGCTGAACATCCTCTTTACGGCAAATGAAATTTTGGCTTCACCGAAAACAGTTAATACTGTTGGTGAGCACTTGCACACAGCCTCAGACAACATCAAGCGGCTAAATTATGGTTGCAAAAAAAGAGCCATACACCAAGTAATAATTGAGCCATCCAGCAAATACATTCGCTTGGAAAATGTCCATCTTTGCCAAACAAAATTTCATATGGAGATGAATATTTTAAAACTGGGTATAGATTGGGCAAAGGCCGAGGTATTTTCCGCCAAAATAAGTTTTATCCTAAGCTTGCTTTTTTTCTTAGCAGCCATTGGCTTTGGGCAATTAGGCAAAACCGAAATGGCAAAAGCTTTTCTATGGCCAATGTTGGTGGCGGGTATATTAGTTATCGCTGTGTCGGCAGGTTTATATTTTGCCAACAAACCGCGGATTACACAATTTGAAACAGCTTACAATACTGATGCGAAAGCATTTGTCAAAATAGAAACAGAGCGTACGGCAAAATCTCAAAATGACCTTGCACTGGTTTTCAAAGTGCTTCCCCTTGTTATTATTGCAGCAGCATTGTCGATCATGTTTGTAAACACACCCTTGTGGAGGGCCATTGGGATTACTACTATTGCACTCTTGACTATATTAATGTTTATCGATAGCAATACCGGTGCAAGAAACAGTACATATCATCAACAGTTATTAGCCGAAAAACAATGAACGGAAAAATAATGCCTGTAACACAGGCTTTGGAAGATAGCTTTGTGTATTCCTGCACTTTCGAGCAGCAATACAGCAGCTATGAGCAATTTTTACCGTACCATGTTTTGGCGTTTCAATTTTCAGGTGAAACTCATATTCAACATCAAAACGGCAAGCTGACCTTAAAAAAGAATCAAATACTATTGGCTCAAAAAAATCAATTAGCAAAATCTATAAAAATCCCTTCCACGGATAAAGTATATAAAAGCATTTCTGTAATAATAACGGATGCAGCTTTGCAGCAATATGCAAGGGAGAACTCAAATCACGAAACCAAAAATTATACAGGTGAAAAAAATATTTTGCTAAAACCGGATGCATTGCTAAAAAGTTATTTTAAATCGTTATTGGCTTATGTAGAGCAATCTGAAAAAATAAGCAAAAAACTGGCAGCTATTAAAACTAATGAAGCAATAGAACTGCTGCTACATCAAGATTCTTCATTGAGATCTTTTTTGTTTGATTTTTCAGAGCCATATAAAATTGACCTGAAACAATTTATGTTACAAAACTATCATTACAATGTACCGATGGAACACTTTGCAAAACTAACGGGGAGAAGTTTGGCGGCATTTAAAAGAGATTTCGGCCACATCTTTCAAACCTCACCACGCAAGTGGTTGCAGGAAAAAAGATTGACAGAAGCGTACCATCTTATTAAACAAAAAAAAAGAAAACCAACCGATATTTATCTGGAGGTAGGTTTTGAAAACCTTTCCCATTTTTATACATCTTTTAAACAAAAATTTGGTGTAACACCAGCCAGCATTGAGTAATCTAATGGTGAATTGGATAGAAGCCAGGTAGTCAAACACAATCTAAGGACAAGAGTATGTTCGCAAAAAAGAAAACACCTACGATAACCAGCTATACTTCAAATCCAGTTCTCGCAACTGTTAAGCCTGATTGGAAAGGCACTCCGCTCGATGAGGATGGTTTATTCATGAATCATGAGTACCCGTGGAAGCTTGATTTCGGTAAAATATTTAGGTACATAATGCACCGTAATCCACAGAAAGGAATAAAAAAACAAGATACTTGGCGAATATCTGTTCTCAAGGATGATCAATGGCTGACAGATCCAGCGGACAAGATTGTGTGGTTGGGCCACGCCAGTTTTTTCATTCAGTTGTCAGGAATTCGCATTCTGATAGACCCGGTTTATGGTCACCTGCCGGGTGGTAGGCGCTTTTCGGATATGCCAGTTGCTGTTAATAAACTACTGCATATTCATTACATATTAGTTTCGCATGCGCATTATGACCACTGCGATAAACGCAGCATAAAATTGTTAACTAATAATAATCCAGAAGCTCAGATACTAACCGGACTAAAACTGGATAGCTTAATTAGTAAATGGACGAGCAATAAAATACGAACCGCCGGGTGGTATCAACAGTATCAACTTGAGAGCGACCTAAAGATTACATTCCTACCGTCGATACATTGGGCGAATCGGACCCTTTTGGATGCGAACACTACTCTCTGGGGCGCATTCATGATTGAGAAAGATGGAAAACGAATCTATTATGGAGGAGACTCTGCCCATGGATCATACTTCAACGATATTGGAGAGCTTTTTAAGGATATTAATGTAGCTCTCATAGGTGCAGGTGCATACGCTCCCGCCTGGTTTATGGGGCCGATGCATCAAAACCCATATGATGCGGTGAAAGCATTCCACGCAACACATGCAAAAACATTCATACCATTTCACTACGGCACATTCGATTTAGCAGACGAACCACTAGGAGAACCTGAGCAAATACTAAATAAGCTCAATGCTGAGGGTAAAATCGAAAACCTGCTAAAGGTTTTAAAGTTGGGTGAGGTATTTTACTGTTAGTAGAGCTCAAAGAAAATCATGAGCCCTTTAGCAAATTGTTTTTGAGCCGCATAGAAAGCTTTATGAAGTTGTTATTTGAGACTTTTGTATAAACAAAACAAAATGAAAACAATCAATAAAATTTACGTCAATGGTGAATTCGTAACGCCACACGGCAAGCAAATGCTCGATATCATAAGCCCGGTTACCAACCAGAAAACAGGGGAGGTTACGTTAGGCGACGAAATTGACACCCAAAATGCTGTTGCCGCAGCGAAGGAAGCTTTTAAAACATTCTCAAAAACCACCAGGGAAGAACGTATTGCTTACCTGGAGAAATTACGTTCAGTTGTAAGCAGGCGTACAAAGGATTTAACCGATATAATGGTTGAAGAATATGGCGGAACGTTTCAGTTCTCCTCAATGGTCACACAAAATATGCTTAATGATATTAGTGCAATGATCGACACATTGAAAGTTTTTAAATTTGAACAAACTGCCGGAAACTCAAAAGTCTATTTGCAACCGGTAGGTGTCGTAGGTATCATTATTCCGTGGAATATGAGCAACGGATTTATTGTTACAAAGCTTTCTACAGCTATTGCTGCAGGTTGCGCAGCAGTGATAAAACCGAGCGAAATGAGTGTACAGCAAACACAAATAATGGCTGAATGTTTCCACGAAGCCGGTTTGCCAAAAGGGGTCATAAATTTCGTAAATGGTTTGGGTGATGTAGTTGGTGCGGAAATCACCCGAAATCCGGATATTTCAAAGATCGCTTTCACCGGCTCGACAACTGTCGGCAAAATCATTGCAAAAGGAGCTGTTGATTCGATGAAACGGGTTACGCTGGAACTGGGTGGAAAATCACCAAACATTATCCTGGATGATGCCAATTTGGAAGAAACTATTCCAACTGCTATCTTAGCTGCATATCTGAACAGTGGCCAAGCTTGTGCAGCCGGTACTCGTTTGCTCGTTCCGGAAAGTAAATTGGACCAAGTAAATGCAATAGCCAAAGCAGTAGTACAAAACAATATCAAGGTTGGTGACCCGAAAGACGCTGATACCGTCGTAGGACCAATGGTTAATAAAAAGCAATACGAACGTGTAGAAAATTACATTAGGATTGGCCTGGAGGAAGGTGCAACCTTATTGATCGGTGGCGAAGGAAAGCCTCAGGGATTGGAAGACGGGAACTTTGTAAAGGCAACTATTTTTACCAATGTAAAAAATAGGATGCGCATTGCTCAGGAGGAAATTTTCGGACCGGTATTATCTATCATCCCATACAAAAATGACGAGGATGCTATCGCGATAGCCAACGATACCACTTACGGGTTACATGCTTACATCTTCTCTGCCGATAAAGAAAGGGCTTATCGGATGGCATCCCGGCTTGATTCCGGAAGAGTTTGCATTAATGGTCTTTCACATGATTCCAAAGCCCCCTTTGGCGGCTTCAAACAATCGGGAATAGGAAGAGAGTATGGCGCTTTTGGTTTAGAAGAATATTTAGAGCCCAAAGCTATTTTAGGATAGTTATTGATATACATCGGGCGGCTGTACACTAACATTTTTTACCATACGATATGAGAGAAAAAACA
This sequence comes from Puia dinghuensis, assembly GCA_026225275.1. Classification (GTDB taxonomy): domain Bacteria; phylum Bacteroidota; class Bacteroidia; order Chitinophagales; family Chitinophagaceae; genus Puia; species Puia dinghuensis_B. The sequence goes on along the minus strand of JAMFSL010000169.1, from coordinate 15,655 downwards.
TGGTGGCTGCCGCCCCGGCGATTTGATGACACGCAAAACGGACGCAAGATCAGTTGGCTTGAGTTATTTTATGATCTTGTTTACGTAGCGTGCATCGGGCAGATTACCAGTCGTATCGCCGCGCATACAGATGGGAAAGATATCGGTTATGCCGCCCTCTTTTTTGTGTTGATTTACTGGTCGTGGATAAACGGCACGCAGTACTACGAGTTGCACGGCAACGACACCGTCCGTACCCGCTGGTTCGTTTTTCTCCAAATGCTGGCTGTCGGCGCTGTAGCTATTTCAGCCCCCGCAGCTTTCGAGGGGAATGTCTTCAGTTTTACGGTCAGTTTCCTCGTCATACAGGGCGTTATCATCTATCTGCTCGCCAGCGTTTCATTCTATGACAGATCGCATATCGAGCTCAGCGGCCCGTTCCTGCTATGCTATGCTGTTGCATTCGCCCTCCTGTTCATTTCACTTTTTTGTCCGCCCACGGCGGTATTACCGTTGTACTTGCTGGCCATCGTTATCAACATGTCTGCTCCGGTACTGAGCGCCCGTTATTTCAACAAAATCCTGGCATCACGCGGTCAGCAGTTTTCAGCTTCTCCCACGCTTGTAGAACGCTTCGGACAGTTCACTATTATTGTACTTGCAGAGAGCATACTCAGTATCGTGTCCGGCTTTTCGCTGGTCAATACGAGGACTTTGCTTGTATGGTGTATCTTTTGCTTGTCTATCAGCATCTCGTTCCTGCTCTGGAGCATCTATTTCGACATGACAAATGAGCAGGAATTGAAGACGGGTTATCGCTATTATCAGTTCTTCGTGTTCGCTCATTTGCTCTTACTGGGGGCCCTGGGGGTTTTCGGCGCAAGCCTGAAGAACCTCGTCGGGCACTTTGAAACACCTGTGCCTCCGGTACTGAACCGGACAATTGTTATAAGCCTGGCCATATTCCTCGCTGCAATGTGCGTTATCGGTCGTCTGATTGCCGATGATGAGCGGCAGACTAGAAAATATCTCAGGCAGGTGATCCGTTGGAGCATGGTGGTTGTTCTCCTGCTGATCGCCGTTTCAATACTGTCAAAAGACTGGTCCGTATTCAGGTTGCTGCTAACCATATTTCTGCTGCTGGCTATTCCTGTTGTCGTTGGTATTGTGACCTGGCTAAAACATGAAGATCATTCGGAGAAACGCGTTGATTAATTCGCGGGACAGCCTATCACAATTTACCATCTGAAGTGAAGAAAATTTCGACTAATGCCCATTCGCTTCGCTCATTTTCATTGTTTTGAACTTGCTGAGAGGGCGGGATTATCTCCGCGCTACCGCGCTCCGGTGATCCCGGAGGGGGATGCTTCAATCAAATGAATGCCCGTTCGCTTCGCTCACTCCCATTTTTGTTTTTGCGCTTTTGCCGGAGCAAGCTCCGCAACGCTCCAAAACAAAAATGCCCCGCCTAAGGGCGGGGACATTCATTTGATTGGCGGAGAGGGAGGGATTCGAACCCCCGGAAGTGTAACCTTCAACAGTTTTCAAGACTGCCGCAATAGACCACTCTGCCACCTCTCCGGGCGCAAAATTAAGGTCTACGGCTAAACAGCCAAATTTTTTCCTTCCGGTATCGTAACTTTGTCTAAATTTTTGGATTGAAGCACCTTAAGGCTGTAAACAAGTATTTGTGGAAGTATCGCTGGCGGTTGCTGCTCGGCATGGTGTTCGTTATACTGTCCAATTACTTTCGTATCCTGACACCCCAGATCACCGGCTATGTCGTGAATTCCGTCAATAAAGAACTACGGGATAACATCGCCGGGCAAAAAGCCGCCACCGGCAGCAGTTTGGAAAAGACCCCAGCGGGGTCAACAGCCGGCCCGCAGCAGGTTAAACCCGCCTCCCCCATATCGCCGGCAGACGTTGCCAACACCCGCGACACCGTCAATTATGATATCCTGGTCCGGAAAATGATCCGCGTCCTCGACGCCCGACACTCCACTTTCGGGTACAAGGTCGCCGTCTGCGGCATTACCCTGCTGGTGCTGGCGCTGATCAGCGGCTTCTTCCTCTTCCTCATGCGACAGACGATTATCGTCATGAGCCGGCATATCGAATACGATCAAAAGAAAGAGATCTACGCCCATTATCAGCAGTTGGACACCAATTTCTATAAAACGCACAGCACGGGCGACCTCATGAGCCGCATGGCGGAAGACGTCAGCCGGGTCCGTATGTACACCGGTCCAGCCATGATGTACCTGGCCAACCTGCTGGTGACGATCGGATTCAGTCTTTTCTTCATGCTCCGAAAGGATCCCCTGCTGAGCTTCTATGTACTTACCCCTCTGCCTATACTGGCCATCACGATCTATTATGTCAATACGATCATCCACAAAAGAAGCGAGCATATCCAGGCCCTCCTCAGTAACCTGACCACCAACGCTCAGGAATCCTATAGCGGTATCCGCGTCATCAAATCGTTTGTGCAGGAGAATGCCATGCTTCGCTATTTCAGTCACAACAGCGAAGAATACCGAAAGAATGCCGTGGGACTGGCAAAAATCGAATCCATCTACTTTCCCTCCATGGGACTGATGATCGGGCTCAGTACGCTGATGGCCATTATGATCGGCGGCATCTATGTCATTTACGGCCGGCACAATACCGACCTGGGTACTATCACCGAATTCGTCATCTATATCACCATGCTGACCTTCCCGGTCAGCGCCATCGGCTGGGTCGCCAGTATGGTCCAGCGCGCCTCCGCCTCGCAGAAACGACTGAATGAATTCCTGGATACACCCTCCACTATCCAGAACCCGCCTGGGCCGGTTGCCACTCCTCTACATGGAAACATCAGCTTTCATCATGTGAATTTCACCTATCCGAATACGGGTATACACGCACTCAAAGAATTTAATCTGGAAATCCGAAAAGGAGAGAAGGTGGTGATCATCGGAAGGACTGGCAGCGGTAAAACAACGATCGCCCAGTTGTTGTTGCGGATGTACGATCCCGACAAGGGAAAGATCCTGATTGATGGCGCCGATCTGCGGCATTTCGACCTGCAGGATCTGCGGCGCCAGATCAGCTACGTACCGCAGGACGTATTCCTTTTCAGTGACACCGTCTCGGGCAATATTCAATTTGGTCTGGATCATTCCGATCCCGAAAAGGTCCGCCAGGCCGCTCATTACGCCAGTGTAGACAAGGAGATCGATGGCTTTTCTGAGCGCTACGATACGATGATAGGGGAGAGAGGCGTGACGCTCAGCGGTGGTCAGAAACAACGCATTTCCATCGCCAGGGGCCTGATCAAAGACCCGGAAATCATCATTTTCGATGACTGTCTCAGCGCCGTCGACGCCAAAACCGAAAAAGAGATCCTGGGCAATCTGTACCGGTATTTACAGCATAAAACTGCTATTATCATCACCCATCGCATCTTTTCTCTGTTCGATTTCGATCGTATCGTCGTGCTGGACAACGGAAAGATCGTCGAATCGGGAACCCACCAGGAATTGATGGCGCTCAACGGTTACTATACCTATCTCTATGAGCAGCAGCAGGCAGAAAACAACCCTGCCTAACGTCCTGAGTATCTGAGACCGGATGAAAGTCACTGACAATGCGGCTAAAAAGACCTTACTTAGGAGGGACAAATCTTTCAGCAAATTTTGCTAATTCGAAAACAATACTATATTTGTGACTGCTTAATAGAAATTTACAACTGCAAAACAAAACATTGTGGCGTACGAAAACAACGACAAGAGAATGGAAAGCGTTTACAGCAAACGCATCAGAGCCGGGAAACGTAGAACGTATTTCTTCGATGTAAGGGCTACTCGTAGTAATGATTATTATCTTACTATCACCGAAAGCCGGAAGAAATTCAATGAAGACGGGTATGACAGGCACAAGATCTTCCTGTACAAGGAGGATTTCAACAAGTTCCTGAAGGCACTGACTGAAGCAGTGGATTATGTCAAGACCGACTTGATGCCGGATTTCGATTTCGACGCCTATAACCACGATAATGTGGGTGAAAATGAAGGTGGCTATCAGGAAGGTACGGGCTATCAGGAAAGCACCAGCGTCAGTGATGATGTCGTTGAAGAGGTTAGACAAGAGGTAAGACATACCCCTGTTACCCCTACCAGTACTCCCACTGCTACGACAGGGGGGGAAGAAGTTGACAAGTGGTAATACAGTCCCAGGATAATATTCGAAAACTCCTTGTTTTACAAGGAGTTTTTTTTTGATCTCCAGCCGTCTACCGGCAGTTTAGTAAGTCAAACGGGCCTTTACCGCCAGCAGGTAAGCCATGGCCGCTTCTCCCACCGGGGTTCTTTTTTCCGTTTTGGGAATCCGGGCGACTTCCCGCCAGCCCCGGACGAAGCCCCCGATGTGCCAGCCGCTTTTTTTCAGGTATTCCAGGCTCCATAAGAATGCTGTCGAGAAGAAATAGCGTTGCGGCAGATACTTCCAGGCCACCTTGCTCTTGTTGACCCACATTCCGCGCAACTTTTCCCGGGGTGTGAGGCGGCCCGCCGGTGACTCCTTGTGCAGGATTTCCACCCTGTTGTCGTACCGTATCGAATAACCCTTATCCAGCGCCCGATAGCTGAGATCATATTCTTCCATCCCATAGAAAAAGTTCTCCGGATAAAAACCGGCTTCGTCAAATACCGACCGGCGGATCGCATGGGCGCAACCGGAAAAATAGGCGGTGTCGAAATGCGGCCAGTCCTTGCGTTCGGCAAATCGTTTATGGGGAAAGGCGTTCTCCTGCAGCTGCAGGGTAGAGTAATAATAGACTTTATAGGCGGCAATACCCGCAGCCGGGTTCTCAAGAAAGATATCGACTATTGCCTGCAGCACATTGCTGTTCCGAATCAGGGCATCATCGTCGAGGAAGACGAGTATCGGTGCAGTACTTAACCGTACAGCGAAGTTGCGCCCCCTGGAAACACCCAGATTTTCAGGAGCGGTCACATACCGGAAGGGGACTTCAGGATGAGCGGCGATGAAATCTTCTACTATCTGATAGGATAGAGAAGAAAGATTGTTGACGATGATCACCTCTTCTACCAACTCGCTCAGTCCGCCCAGCCCACTGATGTTTTCGGCCAGCGACAACATATCGTCAGGCCTGTTGTAAGTGATGATGATGAGACTGAGTGGCTTCATATGACGGATGACGGAACTGTCTGATTTTTTCGGTTCCTGTTTTTCCATTCAGCCACGATGACTGCGATCAGCAACAGGTAGATCAGCACACTTGACCAAACTGCGATCCTGATGCCCGTGGTATAGGACCGCGGCTCGAAACGAAACTCTATGCTGTGTTCGCCCGCAGGTATGGACATTCCCCGAAGAACATAGTCTACCCGCAGATACTCGGCTGCCTGGCCGTCAATAAAAGCATTCCAACCCTTGTCGTAGTAGATCTCGCTGAAAACGGCGAACTGGCTGGTTTTGGCGGAAGACTTATAAGTGATCTTGTCATTCTGTTTTTCCGCCACCCTGATACTGGCCGTGCTGTCAGGGACGGGCGGTTCCTTCACCAGTGAAGCGAAACGTTGCTGGATAATGGCTGTGTCCTTCACATTGACACTGTCCAGCGCCTTCATTTCTTCATTGCCGTTGTTGACATAGTGTATGGCCTTCACCAGCCAGCAGGGACCGAAAGCACCTGGGTTGAGCCTGGCGACAGGCTGCCCGCCGCGTTGTTCCGCCTGAATAAAATATTTGGTATTCAGCATGTCATAGACTTGCATATTACCTTTGGACAGCTGATTGTCGATGAGGTCCTGATATAAGCCCAGCTTGGCAGGAGAATAGCCGCCGACAGAATTATGAAAGTAGGAAGCCTTTGCATCAGAGAAGGGATCACCGCCGGATTCATCCAGCACCCGAAAATTTTTGTCCGGGTCGCTGTTGATCTGCTGATCCGCAGCGGTAGGTGTAATGGAAGAGTCGAAGTCAGCCTGATCTACATAACTATCCTGGTTGAGATAGCGGGTAGCAACCGCCAGCAGGTCATAGCTACTGAGTACCAGCAATCCTACCAGCAGCACAAGCTGTTTGATGCGCTTTTTCAAATAAAGGGCCACTAATGCCCCTGCCAGCACGATCAGAATGATAGTGCGCAACAGGTCGGATCCATACATGGTCTGCCGGTCCGCCTGCAATCCTTTCATCATTGTATTCGCAGCGGCAATTGCCTGCTGCTGTGCATCCTGACCGCCCTGCCTGCTCTGTGCCAGCTGCTGGGCCTTCATTTGAACTAACCTGTCTTTCAGTCTGGCATCTCCCTCGCCCTGGTAACTGGCCATAAAATAAAAACCTGCCAGGACCACCAGCACGCCGCCAGTGACAATGGAGGCCGTTTTAAACTTTTTCCAGAGCGCGGCAGCATCCTCTTTCGTCGTCAGCAGGTGGTTCAACCCCAGGGCTACCAGCACAGGAACTGCCAGCTGTGGCATAAACAGTGCGGTAGACGGAGCACGGAATTTATTGTAAATCGGGAAGTGGTCGAACAGGAAATTGTTCAGGATGGCAAAATTCTTACCCCACGACAGCAGGATTCCTGCCACGATCACACTAAGCAACCACCACCGGGTCCAACCCCCGAGGAAAACGAACCCAAGAATGGCCAGGAAGCAGATGACGGCACCGAGATAGACCGTTCCGGTGGTGAAAGGTAATGATCCCCAGTAGGCATAGCCATTGGCAAACTGGATCCCCGTGTCTTCCGGGGCGCCTAATTCCTCCGACATCCGTTCGGCCAGTTTGGAATTATCGCCGATTTCGAGGTTATTGGCAGAACCGCCGCCATAAATATCGGGCACGATCAGCGTCATCGTTTCCCCGATGCCGTAGCTCCATTGAAAAGCATAATCGATGCTCAGGCCGGTCTTGCTTTCCTGTTTGCTGGTGCCGCTCGTCAGCTCGGTACGTCCGCCCCGCATGGTTTCCTTTGTATATTCCTGCACCGGCATCGTATTGACCGTGCTGGTGCCATAGCCGATGACCACGGCGACCGCCGCCAATCCTATCGCGATCAGGGCCTGCCGCCATTCGCCCAGCCGAAAGGCATTGGCCAGATAAAAGATAGTGAGCAGCCCCATGCTCAAAAAGGTATAGTAGACAATTTGCAGATGCTGTGTCTGCAACTGGAAGGCGACAAAAAGCGCCAGTAAAAAAGTCCCCCACAGCCAGCGTCGTTGAAATAATAAAAACAGCGCCGCCAGCAGCCCTGGTGCATAACTAATTGCCTGCATTTTCGTGATGTGCCCGGTCACGATGATGACCGGATCATAGCTGCAGTAGGCATAGGCCAGGGCGGCAAGGACTCCGACCCACGGATTCACCTTCAATATCACCATCAAAATATAAAAGCATACGCAGGCAATGAAGAAAAAGCTGATGGGCTGGGGCAATCCCCACGACAGCAGATAACCGATATAACCAAAGTTAAAGCTGCCCTGGCTGTCCATGGCGATCGTATAAGCAGGCATGCCGCTAAAAGTGCTTTCCGTCCATAAAGGGAAGTGACCAAACTTGTCCTTGTATTCGAACGACTGCTGCGCCATTTCTTTCCATTGCAGGACATCCGACTGGGAAACGACTTTCCCCTGAAACGTCGGCCGGCAATAAACGACAGCAACTATCAGGAATACCGCAACGGCAATGATGTGTGGCAGTGCCTTTTTCAGGAAAGTGGAATTCATCATTTATGACAGAATTATTCCCGGCAAAATAATGGTATTTTGCCCAGAAATTCAGATTTTTGGCTAAATATGCAGGTAATACGACTTCTCTTACGGGTGGCTTTTATTTGTAATATCTGCTTTCTCTTTTCATCATTGCTATTATGGCTGCCAAGCCCTCCGCAAGGCGTACTGATCTCACTGATGATCGTTGCGGGAACGGTGGTGGCTCCGCCTGTCAATTTCATCGTCAGCGGTTGGATGGCCATCCTGCTGGCCACCGGCAAATTCCGGACTTCCGGTATCCCCGGATGGTTGCCTGCCGCTAACTTTATATTCTTCGTGATCGAGTTATTTTCGCTAATACTAAACAAGAGATGATCCATTCTATATTGAAAGACAGACCGACAAAGCTGCTGCTGGGATTTACGGCTTTCTTCTGCTGTAATGCGCTGATCGCCGATGCGATCGGAACGAAATTGTTTTCGCTTGAAAAATTGTTCGGCCTCCGGCCTGCCAATTGGAGCCTGTTCGGCCAAAGCGGATTAGGTTTTACCCTGACATGCGGGGTATTGCTGTGGCCTCTGGAGTTTGTGATCACGGATATCATCAATGAATTCTACGGGCCAAAGGTGGTCAGGAGAATTTCGTATACGGCTGTTAGCCTGATTGCCTACGCATTTCTGATGTATTTGCTCGCGATCAGGGTGCCGCCTGCCGATTCATGGATTGCCAGCAGCCCCAAACAGGGAGTGTCCAATCTGCAGGACGCCTTCAGCGCTATCTTCGGTCAGACCTCTCTGATCATTGTGGGAAGCATAGTGGCTTTTCTTGTCAGCCAAGTCGTAGATGTGTGGGTCTTTCACCGGATAAAAAGGCGGACGGGGAACAAACATCTCTGGCTTCGGGCGACCGGCTCGACGGTGGTGTCGCAGTTCGTGGATAGTTATATCGTGCTGTTCATTGCATTCAGCCAGTATTTCACCTGGCAGCAGATCCTGGCTTTCGGGATGATGAACTACATTTATAAATTCAGTGTAGCAGTTCTGCTGACCCCGCTGATCTATCTCATCGAGGGTCGTATCGAGCGGTATGTCGGGCATGAGACGGCCCATAAGATGAAAAGGGCGGCCATGGGAATGGAAGAAGAGGAGACGCCGGGAGCCATCCCCACTGCAGGCTAAAGATCATGATCGAATTCACTGGGCGGAACTACCGCTTCCATGATAAAGTCATTCATGTAATAGCCATTGCCGATATCGATATCCTCTCTGCCAATGATCTTGAACTTCAGCTTCTCATAGAACTGCTGCGCCTTGTTATGGCGGTTGACATTCAGCCGGAGCTTGCCGATTCCTTCTACGCGAAGAAGGTCGTAAATAAATTCCAGCATACCCCGGCCCAGCCCTTTACCCTGACCCACCGGCAGTATATACAATTTGTGCAGTTTGGCGATGCCCGGCTCGATCAGGCTCCAGGAGGCAAAGCCAACGGCCTCGTCTCCCTGCTCCATGATGATGAACTGATGCTTGTCCTCCCGTATCTGACGCAACAAGGCATCCGGATTATAGAACAGGTCCAACATGTATTTCAGCTGTTCCGGGGAAAGGATATCCCCATAGGTCTCCGGCCAGATCTGCTGGGCGAGGAACCCGATCGCTTTGAGATCGTTCTCGATATCGTTATCGTTTGTCCGCCGGATCGTAAAAATTTGACTCATGATTATTCCTCCCTCCTGAAATTAGTATTTTGACTCCATTCCCCGGGCAGTTTATCGGGATCTCCCCTCCGATCAGCATCATCGGAATCGTTAGATTCATCGGGATCCGCCCGGTGCCGCCTGATGGCTCGCATCGCCAGCCGGACAGCAATATAAAAACTGGCAAAAGTTCCGAAAGAAAGAATACCCGTAGAAAAATATTCCGTTGCTTCCCGCTTCTGCTGCAGGAAGAGGAAGAAGTCGAAGCTGCCATGAAAGAGCACGGCCACCAGCAACCCCTGCAGCATCAGCCAGAAGGCATGCGGCCTGTCTGATTTAGCCTTTCCGGCAGGGTAACCCATCAGTACGGCGAAGGAAGCATGTGCAGGGATCGCCAGGAAGAACCGGGAAAAGCCGATCTCTGCCCCGAACTGGCGGACATATTCAATATTCTCAATGGTCGCGAATCCCATGCCGATCATCACCGAATAGACAATTCCGTCGAAGGGACCGGCGAAACTCTTCTTCGGGTAAGCATAACAGCGTAATACCAGGAACTTGCTGCCTTCTTCGCTCAGCGCAACAACGATATAGGCATACCATGCATACGACAAGATGGAATGACGGGAGGGCGCATCGCGTACATCTTCTGCCAGCATCTGCACCAGGAGCGCGGGCACCGTTGCCAACATGCCCAGAACGAAGGAAAAGACCAGGTAACGCATCGATCCCCGCCCGTATTTGTTGAGGGAGTAGATGAACAGGCATACTGCTATCCCCGGTGCTACGGCTAACGCTAATAAAAACATCGCTTAAAAATAGCTCAAATATCAATGTGCCGGCGCGGCTCCGGCATTGCGGAAAAAATAAATTGCCCCGTCATTGAAATGGAGCTCGCCGACCAGCTGCTTGTACTTGCGGATAAAATTGACATCGATCAGGTCTGTATTGACACTGTCATCGAACCAGATGACGGTAAAATGATCCTCGCGCATCATATAGTCGATGTCTTCCTGTGTTTCCATGTGCGGCATCAGTTCAGCCGGTACCTTCGCGAGGAACCATAATCCGTCGGTAGCACTCGAATAGATCGTCCCTGCGTGTTCCAATTCGGATTTATGCGCCCTGACATAACCGATGGTGGCGGATTTTTGCCAGGTATCCTCCGTGTAGCCCGGAATGCCGGCATATTTGATGCCGCTCCAATTGAACTGGAAGGCGCTGCATTCACCATAGAAAAAACATCCGGCTGCCAGTAAAACAACCAGCACCCAGGCTATTTTACGCCGCCGGAGCTGAAAACGACCGGCAATGGCCGGTATCCAGCAGGTGCTACCCCAGAGCCAGGGGATGCATAAGGGTGATAGCAAGCGGCTGTCCAGCTGCTGGAACCTGGAAACGGAGGCAGTGTACAGGATAAAGAAAGCATAAGTGACGAAGTAGCTGATAGCGATGGTATCAGCCGAGAAAAAATGACGTTTCCGTAATAACCGGAAAAGAAAGATTCCCGTAATGAAGAGGATGAATAATAGAGCGATACCCGTAGCCCAGCCGTAGCGGCCATTGAAAAAAGGCATCCAGTCACAAAATACGCTGCCAACATCGTGGAGGTTGTCACCCAGGGACCGGATCGCTTTTTCCCGATAACCGGTCAGTGTACTGGTGACGCGCCAGTTGCGGTAAAGGTTGAGTGCAGGGAAAAGAATCGCGACCACGCCAAACAATAGTATCCGCCCTATCTTAGTGATCCATGGCAGCCGGCCGTCACAAAGCATCAGCAGGCCGCCCATGGCGATGATACTGACCCCGGCATACCGCGTGACACAGGACAGGCCAGCGATCACGCCCAGCAGTAGTAAGGTGACAATTGAACGGCGCTGAAAATAATGGTAGCAACCGATCATGAACAACACGGACAACAAGAGGAACAGCGTTTCCGACCAGATCATCGAGTACACTTCCAGCAGACAGGGGCTTAGCAGGATAAAAAGCAATAATGTCCATTTGTACCAGCGGGAAGGCCGGCTAAACCTGTCCATCATCCATCCGCAGAGCCAGATCACCAGCCCAAACAGTACGCCGTCGAGTATGGGGCCGAAAGCTACGACGCTCTTACCCGTGAGAAAGATGAGCCCGCTGAGGAAAATAGGATAGAAAGCCGGAAAATCCATCATCGGCTGATTGGTGTAGTCATTGATCAGACCATGATCATGGATATTTTGGGCTGTGCTCAGGTAGACAATTGAATCGGGAGATAGGCCAATTCCGCCATGGCGGGAAAGAAGCTGGATAAGCCCGAAGCCCGCAATGGCTGCCAGAAGAGAATCCTTGTTTCCAAGGGAGAACGTAGTTCCGGTTTTGCGCTGCATGATCATACGCGAAAATAAGAGATTCTGTTTTGTTAATGAATGCCTTTCGGGCGTGGAAACTTCGTTTCCATTGCCTAATTTCAGGCATCTGTAAATTTGAATAACCCCATGGCCGTCTTCCGTCTGCCTTTTGGAATCATCTTATTGTTCATATCAACGACTCTGTCCGCCCAACAATTCGGCGGTAATCCACCATCCCTAAAATGGCGGCAGATCAATACGGATACGGCACGCATCATCTTTCCCATCGGTCTGGACTCACAGGCACAGCAGGTGGCGGCTATCGTGCACACGCTGAGCCACGCCACCCTGCCTACTATCGGTCATTCGCAGCGGAAGATCAATATCGTCCTGCAGAACCAGACGATCATCCCCAACGGGTATGTACAACTGGCGCCTTTCCGCAGCGAATTCCAGCTAACGCCTGAACAGAATAGCTTTGATCTGGGCAGCCTTCCCTGGCAAAAGATGCTGGCAATCCACGAATACCGGCATGTTCAGCAATATAACAACTTCAGGGTGGGCGCCTCCGCGGCCTTATACTATCTGTTTGGTGAAGGCGGCCAGGCCCTGGCCAATAGCCTCGCCGTCCCTGACTGGTTCTGGGAAGGGGATGCCGTCTACCAGGAGACATTGGTCAGCGACCAGGGTAGGGGCCGCCTGCCCTTTTTCTTCAACAGTTTTCGCTCGCTGTCTGCCGATGGGCGCCGCTATTCCTGGATGAAGCTGCGCAATGGTTCCCTCCGCGATTATGTACCCGACTGGTACCCCCTGGGGTATCTGCTGGTCTCTTATGGCCGCCAGACCTACGGGGATGATTTCTGGCGGAAAGTCGGCCATGACGCCGCTGCTTTTCGTCCGCTGTTCTACCCGCTGCAGGGCGCCATCCGCCGGTATTCAGGGGTGTCCTTTAAGACATTTCGTGATTCGGCCCTGCAATTCTACGGGACGCCTGTGCCTCCGCCTGACCGACTCCCTCCCCCCAACCTTGCGGCTTCCGATCTGTATGCCTGGCAGCACCGGCATTTCGACGCTGACGAGGAATTTCCCCAGTTCGCCGGGAAAGACAGCGTCTTGTACATGCGCAGCACCTACAAACAAATTCCTGCTTTCACGATCCTCGATCTCCAAAACAACCGGAACCATAAAATAGCGACGAGAGCCGTTTCCCTGGATAACTATTTTTCCTATAATGCCGGTCTCGTCGTTTATGCAGCCTATGAAACTGACGCCCGCTGGGGCTGGCGTGACTTCAGCGTGATCCGCGTGCTGGACCCTGTCACCGGCAAAGACCGGAAACTCACGAGCCGTACCCGCTATTTCTCCCCGGATATCTCTCCCGACGGCAAGAGCATCGTCACGGTGCAGGAGGCTACAGACGGTAGCTGCGAATTGCGTATACTGGATGCCCATTCCGGCCGTCTCGTCCGGCGGATACCTAATCCCGATACGCTGTTTTATACCTATCCAAAATATTATACCAGGGGCAGCCAGGCCATTGTAACGGCCGTCCGGAATCTGAAGGGCCAAATGTCCATCGCGCTGGTGGACACCCTCAGCGGTGCAACCCGCTACCTGCTGCCCTTCAGTTATCAGACAGTGGGGTATCCTTCCATCCGGAATGACACGATCTGGTTCACCGCCTCCCGTAACGGGAAAGACAGGATCTATGCTATTGCGGGGCCCGGGGCTTTCGCGACAGGATCCGGGGGGACCTCCGCTGGATCGGCATCGTCTTTTTCTATCTTCCGCGTGGCTTTACCTCATGGTGATCCTGCCGCCGGTCAATATGAATTCGCCGCAAGAGGAGATGGTGAATATACCTGGAATACCTTTACGGCTGTCGGCTTTCATCTGGATACTGCGGCTGCCGGCAACCTGCGACTGGAACCTGTTTCCGCCGATGAATGGGTCCTCCCCATTCCGCTGCAGGGTATCAATTCGCTTCGACGGGGTCCGGCCCATCTGCTGGATAGCATCGGTACCGCCAACTATCCGGAAAAGAAATATCCGATCGCCTCTCATCTGATTAATTTCCATAGCTGGCGGCCTTATATCGATGATCCTGACTATACCTTATCCCTGTCCAGTGAAAATATCCTCAATACCCTGGAGTCGGAAATATATGTCACCTATGATCGTGATGAGCAATACAAACAGATTGGAGTGGACGGGACCTTTGCCGCGCTCTATCCGTGGTTGGATGCCGGCTGGAACTATATTTTCGGCCGTAATGCGTTGTACGGCAACCAGAAAGTCTTCTGGAACGAATCGAATGCCAATATAGGCGTCAGTATCCCCCTCAACTGGACCCGGAATAAGACGTATACCAGCCTGCAGTTCGGATCGGATATCATCTATAATCAGCGAAATTACACCAATACCAATCAAATAGCTGTAAATGACCAGGCCTTCGCTTATGTCGACCCCTATATCAACTTCACCCACCAGTCACAGCAATCGCAACAACAGGTCTTGCCCCGGTTTGCCCAGGTACTGGACCTATCCTATAGTAACGCTGTCACGACCTTCGAGGCTCACCAGTTGCTCGCCTCCGGATTCCTGTATCTGCCCGGGCTGGCCTATACGCACAGCCTGATGATAGCTGCCGCATTTCAGCAGCGGGATACACTGAACAATGCGCGGTTCTCCAATAATTTCCCGTTTTCACGCGGATATACAGCCGAAAATTTTTACCGGATGTGGCGGTTGTCAGCGAATTATCAGCTGCCGCTGCTTTATCCCGAATGGGGTATCAGCAACATCGTTTATTTTTCGCGTATCCGGGCCAATTTATATTATGATTATACGAAAGCCATGGACTTTTTCACCAATGGCGCTCCATACAACGGTCAGTTCCGGTCATACGGATCAGAGGTGTATTTCGATACGAACTGGTGGAACCAGCTGCCCATCAGCTTTGGCATCCGCTATAGCCGCCTGCTGGACCCCGATTTCGAGGGCCGGGGACCTAATCAATGGGAATTTATCCTGCCGCTGAATATCTTGTCGGAGGGTTATAGCGCAAGGCGCAGTTATGTGGAATAAGCCGCCAAACTATCCTGCAGGATTTTGATCTTCTCTTCGGCATCGGCCTTCTTCTTCCGTTCGACATCGACTACCTCGGGCTTTGCATTCTGAACAAAACGTTCGTTGCCGAGCTTTTTGTCGACGGACTCGAGAAATCCTTTCAGGTAGACCAGTTCTTTTTCCAGCTGGTCTTTTTGATTGCCACTGTCAACGGCTTGTTCGGTGACAATGTAGTATTTGTCTTTTCCGGAAACAACAGTCAGGGAGGCGCCGGGGATCGCCTCTTTCGTAAAATCGACGCTCTCGGCATTCACCTGCCTGGAGAGAATAGGTAATATCAACTGATAAGTGGCTTCAGCATCTGATTGGATGGACAGTCCTATCGGATCCTTCGGCTTCAGCTGCGCTTTATTCCGTGCATCGCGGAGAGCAGTGATAGCTTCTTTTAACAAAGCGCCTTCTGCCAGCACTTTGCTGTCGGACTTGCGGACAGCAGGGTAGGAGAGGACACAGAGATCGTCAGACCGTTCTGCGAGTAAATGATAGAGCTCTTCGGTAATAAAAGGCATGAATGGATGCAGCAATTGCACCAGCTGCCCGAAGAATTCTACCGTATGGCGATAGACGCCGGCATCCATCGGCTCGCCGAACCCGGGCTTGGCCCATTCGAGGTACCAGCTGCAGAAATCGTCCCAGATAAGAGAATACAAAGTTTTTAGCGCTTCGCTGAGCCTGAACTCGCTGAACATCTCTTCGATGGTGGCACGTGCTTCCTGCAGACGGTTGTCGAACCAGGTAACGGCGAAGGGTACAGTCGTGGCGCCTGCAGTATCCTGCAGACGGCTTTCCCAGCCTTT
>JAMFSL010000168.1 GCA_026225275.1 Puia dinghuensis | reverse complement strand
TGACACCCTCGCGGCCCTGCAGGAACTGGCAGCCTGGCACCGGCGGCAATTCTCCATCCCGGTCATCGGCATCACCGGCAGCAATGGCAAGACCACCGTCAAAGAATGGTTGAATCAAATGCTGGCGGCAGACTATCATATTGTTCGCAGCCCAAAGAGCTATAATTCTCAGACCGGAGTTCCGCTCAGCGTGTGGCAAATGGAGCCGGCCGATGAACTGGCCATCTTCGAAGCCGGCATCTCAAAACGCGGCGAAATGGCGCGGCTCGAACCGGTCATCCGCCCTACCATCGGTATCTTCACTACTATCGGTGAGGCGCATGGCGAAGGCTTCGGCAGCCTGGCGGAAAAGGCTGCGGAAAAGCTAAAGCTATTCGAAGGGGCAGAGGTGCTGATCTATTGCAATGATCAGCCGGAGATGGTGAAGGCGATAGAGACATGGATGGCAGAACGCGTCAATGGCCCGCGTTTATTCGCCTGGGGACACGGTCCCGGCGCCGCAGTTAGCATCGAATCAATGGACCTGACCCTGCCCTTCACCGATCCCGCCTCCATCGAAAATGCGATGCATTGCGTGGCCGCTTGCTTATGGCTGCAAATCCCGCCGGAAAAAATCGCACCGCGGGTCGCGACGCTGTCGCCTCTCGCCATGCGTCTCGAACTCAAGGCCGGCATCAACCATTGCTCGATCATCAACGACAGCTATAGCGCAGACCTCAGCAGCCTGTCCATCGCCCTGGACTTCTTGTCACAACAACAGCAACACACCCGCAGAAGCGTTATTTTGTCCGATATCCTGGAGACCGGACGCCTGCCCCACGAACTCTACGCCGAAGTAGCACGGGCCCTCCAGCAGAAAAAGATAGACCGCCTGATCGGCATCGGGACGACGATCAGCCAGCATGCCACCATCATCGGTGAATGGTTCGGCGGGGAAACAGCCTATTATCCCACGGTGGCCGCTTTCCGGGGGGACCTGCACCGCCTGCACTTCCATGATGAGACGGTCTTACTCAAGGGCGCCCGCATCTTCGAATTCGAAGATATAGACAAATGGCTGACTGAACAGATCCACCAGACGGTCATGGAAGTCAATCTGAATGCAATGGCGGCGAATCTCCGCGCCTATCGTCAGCTGTTGCAGCCTGCCACTAAGGTCATGGCGATGGTCAAGGCATTTGCCTACGGCAGCGGCAGCTTCGAGATCGCCAACCTGCTGCAATTTCACGGCGTAGACTACTTGGGAGTCGCCTATGCGGATGAAGGCGTTGCCCTGCGCAAAGGCGGCATCCGGATGCCTATCATGATCATGAATACGGAGACCAGCTCTTTCGATTCGCTGGTGGAATATAACCTCGAGCCGGTCATCTATTCTTTCCCTTTATTTCGCATCTTCGACCGCTGGCTGAAGAAGGAAGGCATACCCGCCTTTCCCGTGCATATCGAGCTGGAGACGGGCATGAACAGACTGGGCTTTCCTGCCGCGGAGTGGGACGAGCTTCTACAGGCGCTTCCGGAGTCGGCCTTTAAAGTCCAGAGTGCCTTCAGTCATTTTGCCGCCAGCGAAGAGGCAGACCAGGATGCCTTTTCCCGGGCACAGGGTGCGGCCTATCTGGCGATGGCGGACCGGCTGGAGAAGGCGCTGGGCTATTCCTTTATCCGCCACATGGCCAATTCTGCAGGTATCGTGCGGCATCCGCAGCTGCAGCTGGATATGGTGCGACTGGGTATCGGCCTGTACGGTATCGACAGCGCCAACACCCATCGTCTCGAATTGCAGGAAGTGTCTACGCTAAAAACCACCATTGCGCAGATCAAACACCTCCATGCGGGCGACACTGTCGGCTATAACCGCAGAGGACTTGCCGGGACCGGAACCGTGGTCGCCACTGTCCGCATTGGTTATGCCGACGGCTATTCCCGTAATTTGGGCAATGGGGCCGGTAAGATGTGGCTTAGAGGCCAACTGGCGCCTACGATCGGCAGCATCAGCATGGACCTGACAATGATCGATATTACGGGTATTCCGGGGGTACGGGAAGGGGATGAAGTGATCGTGTTCGGCAAGGAATTATCCGTCAGTCAATTAGCGGTTTGGGCACAGACGATTCCCTATGAGCTCCTCACTGGTGTATCACAACGGGTGAAGAGGATTTATTTTGAGGAATGACCTATATTTGACTCTAATCTATCAAAGAACGTGAAGGCAAGAAATATCTTTTTACTGGTGTTGTTGATCATCGTAGCAGATCAGTCCCTCAAAATCTGGGTGAAGACCCACATGCCACTCAGTCATCCGGCGGATTTTTATCGTGACCGGGTGTCCCCTTATGACAATGGAATCAAACTATTGGGAGATAAGGCACAGATTTATTTCGTCGAGAATGAAGGCATGGCCTGGGGCTGGAAGTTCGGCGGATCGTGGGGCAAAATGGCGCTGACCCTTTTCCGCCTGGTCGCCGTCGTCTTCGGAGTATATTATATCCAGACGATCATCAAAAAGAAATATCATCCGGGATTTATCATCTGTGCCGGTCTGATCTTTGCCGGAGCGCTGGGTAACCTGTTGGATAGTATGTTCTACGGGCTGATTTTCGAGCGCAGCAGTTATGATCATGTGGCCAGGATCTTTCCTCACCAGGGATATACCAGCTTTTTGCATGGGCGCGTAGTGGATATGCTGTATTTTCCTATCGTTAAAACGCATTACCCCCAATGGATGCTTTTTGTGGGCGGAGATGATTTTGAATTCTTCAGCCCGGTCTTCAATATCGCCGATGCTTCTATTTCCGTCGGTGTCATCGCCATTCTTCTGTTTCAGAAAAGATTCTTTCACAAGGAGCCCGGACAGGAATCTTCCGGACTGGAGGCAAACACTGCCAAAGTCGATACCGTACAGGCATAAAAAAAGCCGCCTCACATGGATGGAGACGGCCTACTCTTCTATACGGCATAATCTTTTACTTCGCCACCTTCACTACCTTCTCCGTGACCTGCTGGCCGTTGTACTGGATCTGCAGGATGTAAGTGGCTGCCGGCAGATTGCTCAATCCCCCTAGAGACAAACTGTTAAGCCCCTGGGTGACTGGTAGCTGCGTACGCCGGATATAGCGGCCGTACAGGTCTACAAGGTTGAAGACAGCTGTCCCATCACCGGGCGCCGTCAATTCCACGTTGATCTGATCGACAAAAGGATTGAGGACAGAACGAACACCAAACTGAATATTATTATTGCTGAGCAGCACCAGGTTGCTATACCGGGATATGGAATTGGTCATCATATCAATCCGGTAATAGGTCTGGGTGGAAAGCGGCGTAGGATCGTCAAATTGATAGCTGCCATCCTGTCCCGGCAACGCCGAGGCCGGCATGGTTGTTAACGTGGTGAAATGCACTCCGTCATCACTGCGCTGGAGAGCGTAAAACAGATCAGGCACTTCATTGGTCGTCGTCCACTGCAGATTTCCATAACCATTTTGCTGTTGCCCCGTAAAAGACAACAAGGTCGTCGGCAGAGTGATCAGACAGTTCACCCCGTAGACATATTTTGGCTGCGTCGTCGTATAGAAACAGCCGGTGCTCGTCAGGTTAGCGGGTGTGCTGGCTACGATGAGGCGATAGATCGTCACGCTGGTTGTCGCAGGTACTTCGAAATACCGGGTGACGGTATCCATATAGAGCCCGGTGAGAGCACTATAGACGGGAACCACAGTCCCCGTGTCCGGCCGGTTGAGGGTATCCAGACCTGCCGGCACCCAGGTGGTGCCGCCGTCGACGCTCTTTTGCAATGCCCATGACGTGTAGTTATTGACGTAAGATGATATCGCAAACTTGATGGAGTCGTCGGAACCGTAGCACAACGTATCCGGTTTGTTCGGGGTTAGCGTCAGATTAGGCGGACAGGTGGCCAGGGTGATATCGTCCAGCGCCCAGTCATTGCCACCGCCACCGGGAGCGTTATTGCGGATCGAAATAGTGATGGAAGTCTGGGTAGGGCCGGTAAGGAATGTAAATCCCCGTTGCTGCCAGCCGACAGTATCCAAGCTGCCCGTCGATATCCGGTCGACGCTGTCGATCACCAAAGTCAGGTTGGGCAATACTCCGGGAGTGTATTCGGCAACGCCGTTAGAGTCGATGCCGCAATTGGGACAAATATTTTTGATCCAGGCTGAAAACTGGTAATAGGTATTGGGACAAAGACCGCTGATGACCTGCCGGTAAGCCTCGCTCGTAGCCAGATCGGCATTCACAACCAGCATATAACCAGCGTTTTGGGTAGCGCTGGCGGGCGCATTACCTGCAGCTGTCGTGGTTCCGGTATGATCGCCACCGATGAACCAAAAGCCAGTGAATTCGCGGTTATAGCAGGACAGCGGATTGGTATTGGCCAGGCTGCCGCAATTTGGTGCGCGGTTGGCATTCACCGTGGTGCTGCTGGTCGGGCTGGTATTATTGACGATGGCATAATAGCCGTCGTTGATGGATGTAGTGGGACTGGAAGCTGGCAGATAGGTATAGTTGGGTATCGGGAAGGCCGGACCCGTGCTGCGGTTCAGCCCGACGCCCGATCCGAAGGTGCCGCCAAATTCCGCGGCGAAGTTGGTGCTGGTACTGCTCGCGCACAGCGTACTGGGCGCAGAGATCAGGATCTGGTATTGTGTAGCGGCCAGCACAGTATCCGCTACGGAATTAGAATTGGTCTTCTTATAGCGGACCTCACCCGCGCCCAGCGTGATGGTGTCGCCATAACTACCGGAGACGACAACACGAAATGCTGTGCAGAAGATGGAACCGGCGCTGAAGAGCGGCTTGCTGACTCCTGGCTGGATGGTGCTGGCGCCTGCAGTATTGGAAGTGTTCAAAGGTGAAATACCAGCCGCGGGAGTGGCGCCCATATTAATACGGATCTGAAAATTACCCGGCGGCGGCACGGATGGTCCGCTATAGGTGCCGGCATCGTCACCCGGTGCATAGGTATACTTACGGAAGGTCAAACCTTCGTTGGTGATCAGCCGCAGCGAATCATTGGGAAGAATGACGGTATTAGTCGGTAGATCGTCGAGGTAACGGACAAAGTAGATATGGCCGCCGTTATAGCTCGCATTGACGTAGAAGTTGGTGCGGATCTCCAGCGTGTCACCGGGCTGCACAGGACCACCAACGGTCTTTTTACTGAGATTGACGTAGCTGTTGCCGAATTTCAGGGGCGCAGTAGCCTGGCAAAAGGCTATACCGTGAAACAGTAGTACGAAGGCCAGGGTCCCTGCTATTCTGCGTATGGCAGAACCATCGGGTAAAGTTGTTTTCATGGGTCGATACCATTTTCAAGGGTTATCGGATTAGTACGGTCTGTGACCGAAATTGTAACCGTTTGCGTCACCTTAAACGGAAACAATTATATAAAGGTACTGCCAATTCCGGTAGGTAGCAATCGTAATATTACAAGCGTTTAGGGGGAATCTACTATTTCAAATCTAAGTAATTATATATTATTTTGTTTTAAGCTGGCCCTCTGAGGCCTTTAGCCGTCAGACTTTAATCCAATACATGAAAAACAGTCGACCTTATCTGTTGTGCCTGTTCGCCTGCCTGTGCCTTACCTCCTCTATTCCATTATCCGCTCAATCCACGGTAACCTGGTATAATCAGTCATTTAAAATTGATACGTTGTATCCGGCCACCGGCTCGACAGGAATGAACTCACCCTGGGAAGTCGTCTATGGACCGGATGATTCCTTATGGGTAACGGCTTCCCATGACTATAAGATCTGGAAGATCCATCCCGGCAACAAGGGCGCCAGAGTGGTGCTGGACATGAACAGCCTCAAAGACTTTACGGCGGCTACCGCCAATCCATGGCCGCAGGGTGGCCTGATGGGCCTGGCTATCCATCCGGGATTCTATACGGGCAAGCCCTGGGTATATATTGCCTATGTTTATCATCTGATCGGATGTTCTACAGGCAGCGGGGGCACCTATTGCAGCTATAATACCAAAATCGTCCGCTATCAATATAACAGCGCCAATGGCACGCTGACCTATATGGATGATGTCATATCGGGGCTGGATGGAAGCAACGATCATAATTCCGGCCGGTTGCGGATCAGTCCTGTACCGGAAGGCGATGGCAATTATCATCTGTATTATACCATCGGCGATATGGGCGCGGGCAACCTGGCGAATGTCGACCGTCCCAATTATGCGCAGGATACCACCGTCATCGAAGGAAAGGTGCTAAGACTGAATACCCAGCCGGACCTCAGCCAGCCCGCGGGGCCCCAGCAATGGATCCCCGCTGATAACCCCTTTCCCGCCGGAGCGGCCGGTTCGGCAAAAACCCCCATCTATTCTTTCGGCCACCGCAATCCACAGGGCCTTGACTTTGGAACGATGGACGGCGGGGCATCGTACATTTTATATAGTAGTGAGCACGGAGACCAGTCTGACGACGAGGTCAACATCATTCTGCCCCATAGCAATTATGGTTGGCCCAAGGTAGCCGGGCTGTGTGACGATAACTATTCCTCTTTTTTGAATGATACGATGTACCTGGCGGGTAAGTCAGTGATCAGCGAATCTGGTTTTTGCGATTCGACGCCGACGACGCTGGTGAGTCCGATCTTTGCTTTTTATAATTGGGACCGCAATGACAACAAGGCATCCGGCGTTCTCGGTAATATGCACTGGCCGACGATAGCGCCTTCATCGATCTTCTGGTACGGCGCCTCGGCAATTCCCGGCTGGAATAATTCACTACTGATCCCATCGCTGAAGAATGGATTGTTCCGCATCAAACTCAAGGCGGATGGCCTCAGCATCGATAGTACGGTGAATCCCACGGATACACTGCATTATCTGGCCGGCTACCGGCTGCGGAATATTACGGCAGCGCCTACGGGGGACACGCTGTTCGTGGCAGTGGATAACTCCTGCTGTACGCTGGGCACGACAGGCACCATCGGAAATAATATTGCCTCGCCCGATCTCGGATTTATCCTCCGGATGGTTTATCTGACAACGCTGGCGCTGCCCGACAGCATGTACAAAACACCTCCCCAGTCACCGGCCGCGCCCGTTCAGCCTCCTGTCGTTCGACCCAACCCTGCCCACGGCATGCTGTATGTGCAGGGCGGCGACAGACAACGCAAGCCCTTACTGGCGCAATTGATGACGATCACCGGGCAACTGATATTGAGCCAGCAGGCATATGATGATAACTTTTCCTTGAATATATCCGGATGCCAGCCGGGCGTTTATGTTTTGCGGCTCTTCAATGGGGCGGGCGTACAGGTGCTGACCCAAAAAGTGCTGGTGGAATAGGTCGCCTCGCCCTCCAGGGGCTTGGAGAAAAGCCGGAAAATGATTAAATTTGTTTGCTTTTTGTGTAAATGATTGAATAAGAGGTTGCTTGCCATACCCTGAAATTTAACCGTAGACCCTTTATAATTATTTTATCATGCAATCTCTACAAGAATCGACGAGCCAGGCTCCGTCTTCCTCCAGCGCTTTAGTATGCGCTATCTGTGGATGCCAGATGTACGCTACCGATCATGGCAATAGTGAAATCACTTATCATTGCAGTTCGCCCGAAGCGCGATTTTGGGACTTTGACCGTGGTACGACTGACCAGGCAAAAGCCAAGCAGCATTGGGACCAATCTATCCGGGAAATCTTTTTGAACCGGGGATAGGCGCCTCGAAATACCGATGCAAAAAAAAGTCCGGCCCAAGGGCGGCCGGACAGCAAAACCACTGCATAGATTTAATTAACGTCCCAATATAATTTGGTCGATACCAAATCCCCACCAATAGCCGCAGCTGCCTGCGCGTAGTTCACGGGATTCAATACCTGCTCTGAAACCGTAGTCGCAGGATAAGTCATCCGATAAGGAAAACCGGATATCGCACCCACCGGTGGCACCATCGTCGGCCAGTCGAAACGGCGCAGCTCGGTATAGCTATCCATCCCCCGACCATAGAGGGCCAGCCATTTCTGGAACCCGATCTTCTGCCGCCAGGTCCATGTGCCGCCGCCTGCCGTGCTGTAGGCCACGCTTGGCTGAGCCAGATAAGCCTGCGCCTGTGCATTGGTGCCGCCATAATACCTGATGGAAAGGGCAATGGCACTGTCATAATGCTGTTCAGCGGTGCCGGGGACATTATAACCTCTCTCGATGGCTTCGGCGCGATAGAACTCCATGTTCATATAATCCATGAACACATACGGGCAAGTCGCTGTATAAAATATCGCACCGGGCTTGGAAAAGGCGCCTGTAGAAGCCTCCTGCAGTCCGATGGGCGATCCGACATACATGCCGCTGGTATTTGTTGCGAAGAAAGTGGGCAGCCGGGGGTCGTTCATAGTCGTGAGGTAATTCATCAACGTCTGGCAGGCCAGGTAATCGGTACGGCCGGACAACACCAGGTTGGTGTAAAGTGGATTAGGGTATGCTGTCGTGAATGACGACCAGACAGCATCCGTGGCGGTGGACTGGAAGGCCGCGCTGTTGGATGCCTCCATCACCGTCTGGGCGGTAGTATTGTCTACATCGGCCAGGGTCATGGCTATTTGGATCTTCAGCGAATTGGCCAGGGCAATCCAGCTGGCGACATTGCCGCCATACAACAAATCCTGTGTGGCGGTAAAGCTGGGGTTGGCTGCGGTCATGTTGCTGAGATCGGTGGTCAGCCGGGCCAGCAGATCGGCCTGGATGGTCTTGGCATCATCGAATACAGGCGTCAGATTGTTGGAATTCAGCGCCTGGCTATAGGGGACATTGCCAAAGGAGTTCACCAGCGTATTGAAGGTATACACTTCCAGCACATCGATGATCGCCCGCTCGTTGGCGACTGTGGCGGGTAGATCGGTCTTGTCCTGGGACAGGATGCTATCGCTGGCGTGGAAGTTGGACAACACATTGACATACAAATGCTGCCACCAGTTGTCAGGGACATTATAAAGGTTGAAATTGTACTGCGCCACATCCTCATTGGTAGCCTGCGACCAGTACTCGACAATATGCCGGAAAATATTATTGTATGCGCCGCAATCGGCGAGCGCGTCGTTTAGCCAATACTCAGCATAGGTGAATAATGGTCCGGCCGGAACGGTCGTCGGCTGTTTCGAATTGCCGTTATAGCTCGAGATGTCCTTGGTACAGGCGCCCAGCAACAAGGAGACCGGTAAAATGAAAAGAAATATCTTCTTCATGTTGGGTTGTTTAAAATTTTAATTTCAGGTTTAAGCCCAGGCTACGGACGGTCGGATAGGCGCCGCTCTGATACCCTTGTATATTGCCTGCGGAGAAATTGTCCTCGGGGTCAGCCATCGGCAGGTTCTTGTGAATCAGCCAGAGATTGCGGCCAATCAGCGAGAGATCTACGCCTTTGAGCCAGCTTTGAGCACCGCCCAGGGTCTTCTCCGGCAGGTGGTAAGTCAGCGAAGTTTCGCGCAATTTGATATAGCTGGCATCGTAAGCATATTTCGATTGAGGATATACCGTGGATGTCGAGGAGAAAACGGTCGCACGGATCGTATTTTTCTTTCCATCGGGTGTAACACCGGGATAAATGACGCCCCCACCCTGATCCAGAGAATCGCGTTTGGGATGGCCGAGATCATTGAGCCCTGTCGTGATAGATAAGAGACCCGACATCTGGGCATAGTACTGGTCGAGGCTGAAGACATTGCCGCCTTGCCGTACATCAATCAGGAAGGACAGACTGAAGGCCTTATAACGGAAGGTGTTGGTGATGCCGCCGATCCAGTTAGGATTGACATTGCCGATGGGCGAATTAGTATTGGGGGATACCTCATAAAGGCCTGCGCTGGCGCCTGTAGAATAGACGGTGCGTTGGCCGTTGGTAAAGACATAAGTACCGCTTTCCAGCACGCCGTAGGGTTTGCCGACTGTCGCATTCAGCGTAACGCTGCCCTGGAAGCTGCCGAGTACAATGTTATTCAACCCGTTCTTCAGGGACAGGACTTTATTCCGGTTGCGGGTCCAGTTGACATTGACGTCCCAGGAGAAATTCCTGGTCTGAATGGGCGTACCGAAGAGAGACAGCTCAACGCCCTGGTTGCGGATATTGCCGGCATTGACAAATTTACTTTCGTAACCGGTGGCGTTGGAGACCTGTGTCGGAACGATCTGGTTGATCGAATTGGTGTGATAGAAGGATCCATCCAAACCGAGCCGATTCTTCAAAAAGGCGATCTCCAGACCGGCCTCTTCGCTATTGGTCCGTTCGGGCACCAGCTCGTTGTTGGCTTTCTGGGTCGGCAGGGAATATATATAGCTGGTTCCCGCAGTCGTAGCCAGGTTCGTATTGACTGTATACTGATCATAAGTCGACTGCACCGGCGCGCTGTTACCTACGGTAGCATAGTTGGCGCGCAGCTTACCGGATGACAGCCAGGGCATATTCTTCAGGTGCTGGAAGAAGATCCAGCTGCCCGAAATGCCATAATAGTTGAAGGCATTGGAATTAACAGGCAGCGTGCTGCTGATGTCCCGGCGGAAGGTTCCGTCCAGGCTGAGGAAATCCTTATAGGTCAGGGTAGCGCCGGCAAAGTAACCGTCTACCACCTGTGCGGATTGTGCTTCGTAAGGAGGGTTAGGGGCAACGGCGGAATTGCTGATGGAATAGAGCAGTGGGATGACCAGGCCTTGATTCGTCGATGCATAAATGGAGGAATTGTTATCTTTCCGAATATTGATCCCGAGCAGTTCGTTCAACTTTAAATTCGGGTTCAGCTGGTGGGTGCCGGTAGCCAGCAGGTCATAGTTGATCTCGCTGAAACTGGAGTTGGTCCGGCGGTAATAGGAACCGGCTACGCCGCCTTCACTGCCCACTGCGGATCTTTCTTCCTCGAACATATTATATTCGTCGACGGCTACACGGGCCATGATATTGAGCCAGTTGGTAGCCGCATAATTAAGCGCGACATTCCCGAAGAAGCGGCCGCGATTATCATCCTCATAGTTCTGATAGGCGCTCCAATAAACATTGTTATAAAAGTCGGCTGTCAGGCCACCGGGCGTGGTTGGGGCAGTCCAGTTCCAGGTGATGTTTTGGTAATGCCGGAAATAGTCTGCCTTCTGTTGTTTGAAATCCACATTGGTCTCGCCGTATTGACGGAAGATGACATTAGGGTTACGCTGGGCGTCGTAGCCAGTGGAATAGCGGCCCAGCGCGTTGTCCGCATAATAATTGGCAGAGCCCGAAATCGTCAGCCGATCCACAATCTTGTATGTCGACGCGAAAGTGAACTGGTTGCGGGTGACTGTACTGTTAGGCATATCGCCCCTGTCATTCGTGCGGGTATAACCCAGTTTGAAACTGCCGTTGGCATTCGCGCCGTCTAGGAATACGCTGTTGTTATTGCTGATAGCGGTTTGATAAAAATAGGCGGGTCCATGTGCGCCGGCGACCCAGGGTGTTGCCTTCTCATAAGTAGGGCTGCTGGGGTCGAAGGCATCATACTGATAGATCAGCAGGTTCTTGTTGAAGGCAGGTCCCCAGCTGCGGGGTGCGGTCGTATTGGTGGTGAAGCCGGGGCTGCCGCTGCCGAAGATGTTGGCGACATAGACGAATCCGGTGTTCGTGCCCGTGGGATTGGCAAAATAGTCCGAGCGGCCTGCGCCATATTGATTCTGGATCTTGACGAAGGTCGATTTGTCGATGCGTCCGACGGTCATACCGGCGTTCGCCGTAATATGCGTGCCGGACCTGCCTTTTTTCGTGGTGATCATGACGACGCCGTTGGCGGCGCGGGAACCATAGAGTGCGCTGGCGGCTGCGCCTTTGAGGACAGTGATGGTCTCGATGTCATCGGGGTTGATATCGCTGGCGGCATTGCCGAAGTCATAACCGCCCTGGCCGCTGTTCTGGGTGCTGGGACCGGGGACTTGCGGAGTGGTATTCGAGGTGGGGGTCGTATTGTCGAAGGGCACCCCGTCGATCACGAATAAAGCCTGATTGTTACCTTCCAGGGATTTTACCCCGCGAATAACAACATTCACGGATCCGCCGATCTCGTTGTTCTGAATGATCTGCAAACCGGACACCTTACCCGAAAGACCGGCAGAGATGTTGGTGACCCGAACTTTGTTGGCCTCATCCCCGCTGATGGTCTGCGCAGCATAAGGCAAGGTATTCTTCGCACGCTTGATGCCATAGGCAGTGACGACGACCTCATCGAGTTCTTTGTTGGCCTTTATGAGGGTCACGCTCAGCGTGGTGAGACCAGTCATGTCGACTTCTTTATCGGTAAAACCGAGGGCGGAAATAATGACGATGCCTTTCAGCGGAGACGTAATGGTAAATGTGCCGTCATCATTGCTGATGACGCCGCCGCGTTGATCTTTAAATCGGATAGTGGCGCCCGGAACGGGATCGCCTTTTTCGTCCAGGACTTTCCCTGGCAGCTTGATGGTCTGTCCCATGGAAGGAAGGAACAGGACGCAAAGGGCAAAAGAAAGCATGGCCGTGAGGACAGTGCATCTCATAAGCGTAGTTTTTGGTTTGTTTGAAATAATTATTGCAGTATGGGCAGGCAGGCCAAATTTGAAGTATTATAACAAAATGATATTATTGGTTTTTAACCATTGCTGCACCGATATTGATCGTAGGAACTAACTTATTACTTAGTTGATTGGAGGGCTATTCGCAAGAATTTTCATAACTTTCATGAAAACCATTTTTTATGTCAACAGTCACTACTATGCCGACGGTTGAGATTGCCAACCGTCTCGTCGAGCTTTGCCGCAAAGGCGCTTTCGAAAAGGCCCAGGATGAATTGTATGCCGGGGATGCGGTCAGCATTGAACCGCATGGCACCCCGGACTTCGAAAAAGAGACCCATGGCCTGGATGCCATTAAGGAAAAAGGGAAAAAATGGGAGTCCATGGTTGAAGACAGCCACGGCATCGAAGTCTCCGACCCCCTTGTCTCGGACAATTCCTTCGCGCTGACGATCATGATGGACATGACCATGAAAGGTCGTGGCCGCATGAAGATGACAGAACTTTGCATCTATCATGTCAAGGATGGCAAGGTTGTTTCTGAACAGTTCCTGATGTAACATGCAAACACACTAACTACTTATGCGTCAAATCTGCATTCAATGGGCGATGCTTTGCTGCATCGCCTTTTTTAATATCTCGCCTGTACACGCTCAAAAATTCGAAAACCTTGCGCAAACTCCGCCGATGGGTTGGAACAGCTGGAATAAATTCGCCTGCGATGGCATCAATGAAAAGGTCATCATGGAGGTAGCCGATGCAATGGTTGCCTCGGGCATGCAGCAGGCGGGGTATCAATATATCGTAATAGATGATTGCTGGCAGGTGAGCAGGGACAGCGCCGGCCATATCCTGGCTGATCCGGTAAAATTTCCGCATGGGATCAAGGCGCTGGCGGATTATATCCATTCCAGAGGGCTGAAGTTCGGTATCTATACCTGCGCGGGCACAAAGACCTGTGCGGGCCGGCCGGCCAGCCTGGGCTATGAGTATGAAGATGCCAGACAATATGCGGCCTGGGGGGTGGATTACCTGAAGGAAGACTGGTGCAATACATTGCAGGGCCAGAACGCGCAGTCGTCGTATACGCTGATGAGGAATGCTTTGTATCAGGCAGGCAGGCCTATCGTCTTTAGCCTGTGTGAATGGGGATCGAACAAGCCGTGGCAATGGGCGCAGGACGTCGGTCATTTATGGCGTAGCTGCGGCGATATCGGCAATCAATGGAGCTATATGGAAGCGGGGAATGGTTCGGCCTATGGCGGCAGTGTCCTAGGCAACCTGGACTTGCAAAACGGACTGGAGAAATATGCAGGTCCCGGCCACTGGAATGACCCCGATATGCTGGAAGTAGGCAATGGCGTGCTGACGACGGAGGAGGAAAAGTCGCATTTCTCACTCTGGTGCATGCTGGCGGCGCCGCTGATGGCGGGCAATGATCTGCGGAGCATGTCTGCCGCGACGAAGAGCATCCTGACGAATAAAAATCTCATCGCCATCGACCAGGACGCACTGGGACGGCAGGGATACCGGGTGGAGATCAAAGAAGACTTTGAGGTTTTTGTAAAGCCACTGCAGGGTGGGGATACCGCTGTCTGCCTCTTTAATCGCGGAGATCAGGAGAAAAAACTGGACGTCGACTGGAAGACATACCATATCGCCGCCGGCCATAGCATCAGGGATCTGTGGAAAGATGCGGCGGCCGGAACGACGGCTTCTCCTTTCCGTGGGACGATCGGCCGACACCAGGTGATTGTACTGCGGCTATCACATTAACGAATCGTACCTGTATCTGCTCAACGAACTGTACCCGTATCTGCTCAGCGAACTGTACCTGTATCTGTAGGAGATAGGGTAGCGGGAGCGGTAGTGTCGGAAGTGGTAATAGTCGCATCGTTTTGATGGTTCCGGAATAAGATGAAGGCGGTAGCTACGATAATAATCAGCAGCAGAGCGACATACATGGCGAGATTGCGCGAGCGTTTTGCCGGCGTATGTGTTTCCCAGGGATGGCGATGAAGGCCTAATGACTCCTTCACTTTCAACCCTGTCGGTATGGCCAGCCTGATATTTTCCGTCTGCGTCCTGATCCATAACCCCATCGAGGACGCATCCACATTATACATAGCGATATGCCGGCCGATGCTGTCGAGGGCAGCAAAGCTGACAATACCGGTGATAAAAGAGGCGGAAGGGATGCTGATGCCTGCATGCCGGCCGATCTCGTTGATGACGGGATTGAGGCGGCTATCCAGTAATAATCTGGCGTAGTCCATCCCTTTATTCAGCAGCACGCTGCCGGGGACAAGACCGCCGGCACTGATGGTCAGTTCATGCAACTCGCCGAACAGATCGCCGGTGGCTGCCTGCCGCGACAGGTCCCACACGAGGGCGTTGGCCTCGGGCAAGTAGGACTTGTGCAGGATGTCGGTCAATATCAAAGGGACGGCGCCCTGAACGGCCTTCTGGATATTCGTTCCCGATTCACCGAGGAGAATAGAGATCTTTGTTCTGACATCAGCCGAAAGGGCTGAATGGACGGATTCGATCAATGTGCCTGACATGATGGTTATTTTATGACAAGAAGACAATTACAATGCCATGCCGTAATCAACGTTTTATGGCGGAATCCGGGGGCGCTGAGGTATAAAATCCACAAAAAGTTGGTAGCTTAACGCCATGAACCTGGCACCGATCACTACCTTTCTTCTGCTCCTGCTTTTACCCTGCACTTCTCTGTTCTCGCAGGATCTCAACAACAGCGTATTACAGCTAACCACTCCCACGCGCAAGCCCGTCAGGAGCCTTTACAAGCTCATTGCCTTCTTCGATTCGCGGCAGGACACGACCATCGGCACCTATCTTAGCGGCCCGGATAACAAGCCGGTGAAGCTGGTCCTGAAGACCCCCGTCCAGCCGCAGCTGGGTAATATTCTGAATGCTTATTCCGATGCCGGTTCGGGCAACGGCGCGATCTTGTTCCAGCTGAAACGATTTTCATTTGCCGAACCGGCACGGACCCGGTATTGCTACCTGAGTGCGGCTATTTATGCACTGAAAGATGAAGGGTATGTGAAACTGGCGAGTCTGGATACGACGCTGGTGATCACTTTCGCAGCTGAATTGCCGTCGATGCTGGCCCAGGAAAGCAATCAGGTGATTGATGATTTCATCGCCAAAGCGATCCTGCTGCCGCCGGCAGATCCTGTTGTATACAGTTACAACGATCTCGTGCACATCGACAGCGTAGAAAAGCGGCGGATACCGGTCTACAATACCAGCACCTATAAAGAGGGTCTCTATAGCACGTACAGTGCCTTCATGAAGCAACAGCCCGATGTAAAGGGGGACGCGAAGGAAAAGAGTGACGGCAAGCTTGCCATCAGGATTCTCGACGCAAAATGGGAAGATCCGACGGGCGCGACACACATTTTTGCTTTCGTCTACAAAGGTGTTCCCTATGTTGTGACGCATTACGGGAATTATCCGCTGCAGAAACAGAACGATGATTTTTATTTCACCGGGAAGCTGCGCGTCACTGCCGCCTCCGACGGAAAGGCGGGCGTGGACGTATCCTCCGGTCTCATGGGCATCATCCCCACCGGGGATAAGGCCGACTACCGTGTACTCCTTGACCATACCACCGGGGAGTTCATCCACCTGCAAGTCATCGATACGTATTAGCGATTGCCGCGTGACCGCGGCAGCTCCCACCCGAGGCCGGCGTAAGCCCAACTCGTCCCGGTTTACTTGAAAGCCTCTTCCCCGTTCCTGACCCCCTCTTTGGGCCTGCCATAACCAATGGTGACGAGGCGTGAAGCCAGCCGTTGATAATAGGCGGGATCTTCAGGGCGGTAAGTGCCCAGACCGTCAACGTACCGGTTGTAGAGACAGAACAGAGCGGCGATCAATACCGTATCGTGGATTTCGGTGTCAGTAGCTCCGGCTGCTTTGGCCCGGTCGATATCACTGTCTTTTACTTCTTTGCCGAGACGCTGCACCTTCGCCGCAATGGTCAGCAATGCCCGCATTTTTTCGCTGACGGGTGCATGGTCGAGGTCTTGAAAAACTTTGTCCAGCATTTCTTCGGAGCCGCCAAGCGCGATGACGGTGGCTGCATGCGCACTGGTGCAGAACCGGCATTCATTGCCGTAGGAGACGAGGGTGGCGATCAATTCGCGTTCGAGTTCGGTAAGGGTACTTTCGCCACGCAGCAGGATCTGCGTCAGTTCCCGGATGGGCGCGGCGGTATCTGTGCGATTTTCGAGTAGCCCGGTAATACCGGGCAAAGCGTTATTGAGTTCAATGTATGCCATATAATGTTGATTGAGGATGAAAATAACTCCACGAATGCCAGAATTCCTGATAGGATTGAACGGACTGCAGCCGCTGGCCCTTCCACGCTCCGCCGACACAGATTCCTTCCAGATTCCATTGTGTCCGGGTGTTACTGTCCTCGAGCAGCGGAACACCTGGAATCCTTTCCAGTTGCAACGTTTGATCGTGGATGTGCCTGTACCAAACATGAAAAGCCATGGAACTGGTGTCCATCGATATAGCAATGGGCATATCGCCTACCGTATCCTGGATCAGGCGTCGGGTGAGAAGATCATTCCAGTCATAGGCCTTTTCTTTACCGCCGCATCGAACGCCGACGATCCATGATTTTGCCTTCCAGGAGCCGGAATCCCTTTTTTCCAGACTGCCGCCGATAGTGCCGCTGTCATATTCGGCCAATGCTGCGTAGTGTCTGGCATAGGTAGTGTCAGGTTGCAGGATCTTCGAGTCGGGATATTCCCGCAGCCATTCTGCGAGAGTGGATTGCGTGGAAGGTATCTCGGTGAGGCGGGCATTTTTCAGGGGCCCTGCAATCGCGACGCCGGTGGCCTGCCGCCACCAGCTTTTGGTGGTGGCGTCTTCGAACATGGCGTTAAAATGATCCATGCCGACGAGCCGAAAGTCTTCCAGCCTGCCGTTGACCAACGGACTATAAACCCTACCTGTACGGCAGACTGTGCAATAGGTGATGATGACAGGTGTATTTCCTATCGTATCTTTGACCTGGTGATGATAACCGATGAGCTGGATGGGATAGGCCCGGGCCTGATGGTCGATGACGACGCCAATGACCAGGCGGTTAGGGGAAATAGTATTCGTGGCGGCGTCGGCAAATGTCTTATTCCCGGGCTGCCTGAACATTTTATCGGCTTCGAAACGGAAGTTGAAAAAATAGAATATGATGACGTAGAAAGCAGCGACGACGGCGAGGACAATTTTCGGTCCGGGTGAGCGTTTTCGGGTAGAGCGGCCCCACGCGAAGAGAGACCAGGCGACGAGCACTGCGCCGATTAATCGCAGCCAAACGCGGTTATGATCGATAAAATAAGCAAGGTCGATGGTATGAGCATGCTGGCTGCCGGGAAAGGGCATGATAAAGTAGACCCGGAGGATTTCGGTGGCGAAGAGCAGGAGAATGCCGGTGATGAGAAGCAGTCGTTGCATTTAATAGCGGATATTTAACTTTTAAATATACATAATTATACTTAACTTGATGTAGTCGGGTCTCTCAATCCTACTCCAACCCATTCAAAAGTTATGAAGCATTCTGTCATTATTGGTACAGGTAGTTTTTTACCCCCCCTGGTTAAGAAAAACGGCGATTTCACCGAGCAGCCCTTTTACACGGAAGATCAGCTGCTGATCAACAGCAAGAAAGAGATCATCATCGATAAATTTCAGAAGATAACCGGCATTGTGGAAAGGCGGTATGCACCGGCCGATCTGGATGCGTCCGACCTGGCGGCCATTGCGGGCAATCTGGCCGTGGCCGATAGCCAGATCGATAAGGAAACGTTGGACCTTATTATTGTAGCTCATAATTTCGGAGATACGTCCTCCGGGGCCATTCAATCCGATGCGATGCCGTCCCTGGCCAACCGGGTGAAGCATCAGCTGGCGATCAGAAACCCTTCCTGTATAGCCTTCGACGTTATATTCGGCTGCCCCGGATGGCTGATGGGGGTCATGCAGGCCGAGGCCTGGTTTAAGGCAGGCATGGCCAAAAAGGCGCTTGTCATCGGAGCGGAGACGCTGTCGCGGGTGATCGACAAATATGACCGGGACAGC
This sequence comes from Puia dinghuensis, assembly GCA_026225275.1. Taxonomy (GTDB): domain Bacteria; phylum Bacteroidota; class Bacteroidia; order Chitinophagales; family Chitinophagaceae; genus Puia; species Puia dinghuensis_B. The sequence continues at coordinate 20,828 of JAMFSL010000168.1, read as the reverse complement.
ATGATATTCAGCGATGGGGCCGGGGCAATGGTGCTGGAGTATCGGGATACTGAGGCCGAGTGTGAGTGCGGCATCCTCTCCAGTTGCGCGGTCAGTCATAGTATGGAAGAACTCAGCTATCTCTACATGGGCAACTCCTACGAACCGGAAAGTAATCCCGATATGAAGTTCCTGAAGATGAAGGGACGGAAGGTATATGAATATGCGCTGAAATATGTTCCGGAGGCGATGCGCGCCTGCCTGGACAAGAGCGGTGCTTCCATTGGCGAATTGAAAAAGATCTTTCTTCACCAGGCGAATGAGAAAATGGACGAGAGCATTGTGGAGCTATTCTATCAGTCTTACGGAGTGGAGGCGCCAAAGGATATCATGCCAATGTGTATCCATTTCCTGGGCAACAGCTCCGTGGCGACGATTCCTACCCTGTTTGACCTGGTAAGAAAAGGGCGCTATTCGGATCATAATTTGGAGGCGGGCGACCTGGTAATGTTTGCGTCGGTCGGAGCGGGTATGAATATCAATGCGTTATGCTATAGGTGCTGTTAACCAAAAGGTATTTGGGATTAAATAAATAATGCCTATATTTGTGGTGTATTGAGTTTGCATCAGTTATCATTAACATCTCCTGCCTCGAATGCCTCGAATGCCTCGAATCAGTGTTTTAGTTAGTATCTGCTTTGCCATCTCAGCTTTTTATTTATTTTTTAATTATTCAGTATGAACATTTATGTTGCAAATTTAAGCTTCGACATTCAGGACGAAGACTTGAAAGAATTTTTCGCTCCTTATGGAGAAGTTACTTCCGCTAAAGTTATCAAAGACAAGGAAACTGGCCGTAGCCGTGGTTTCGGTTTTGTTGAAATGTCTGATGATACTGCAGCTAAAAAGGCTATTGCCGAACTTGATGGCGCTACTGTTGAAAACAGAGCTATCAAGGTTAACGAGGCTAAGCCCCGGGAAGACAAACCTTCTTACGGCGGCGGTGGCGGCAGCAGAGGCGGTGGTGGTGGTTCACGCGGCGGCTACGGTGGTGGCGGCGGCGGGAATTACAACAATTCCAACAGTTATAACAAGAACAGGTATTAATCTGTCGATATAACGAGTTAGCGAACCGCTCTGGAAACAGAGCGGTTTTTTTATGCCCCCGCCCCGCACTTCTGCCTCCCGCTGCCCCAGTCGCTAAAAAGCGATATAGTTACAACTAACTACATCGAAAAATCCGTAATTTCCGTAACTTTCCTCTCCACTTACCGATAACCACAAATAGGGCTTTTCTGGACTCCTTATTTGACGTTTATGATTACTATCACCAAAGCGAGCATCACTGACTTCTTCAGTAAAACGAAAGTTATATTCGCCACCATCGCAGCGATCGTAACTTTCAGCATTACCATGTACAACCAGTTTAAGGGCAGTAAGACGACGGAGATTTCTGGGGTCGTAGGCCTGGATAATGTCAACGACCCGGTAGATGCGGTGGTGCGGATCAGCAGTCCTATCCAGCAATCAACCGAGACGGATGCCAAGGGCCATTTCAAATTCAAGATCGACAATTGTCAAACCGATACTTTCCTGCTGGTGGTCCAGAACAACAGGACAAAGACAGTGACGAAGCAAAATGAATATGTGAATGCCTCCCATGGAAGGACGGATATCGTCGTCCTTTTCGATTCCGATATGAGAAATGGAGGCACCTATACTACGGTAGACAGCTCACGGCATAACCGCAGCCGGCCGAACCTGAAGAAGTTTTTCCAGGGATTGATCCATTAAAAAAGAAGATGCCCGCCGGTATGGGCGGGCATCTGTAATAGTTTTTACGTGTAGCGCTGATTAGTGCCAGAGCTTGTAGTACAGGGCCTTTCTCAGAGAAATATAAGCAGCTTTCAGATCGGCTTCAGCCTGGCCTTTGTGACCGCCGAAATCATCCGGAGCTTCATGCAGATCGTGCATAGACCTTTCGATCGCATGCATAGCATCGGCGATCTTGGGATGTCTTTGCTCCTCCATTCTCATCAGGTTCTGTTCGGCAGGGGCGGGAGGCCGGTTACCGGAAACGACATCGATGCTGATGAACTGAGCCTGGAGATGTGAGAAGCTGGCAGATGCGAGAAAAATAGAAAGGGCAAAAACAACTTTTTTCATGTCTTTCTTTTAAGTTAATTAATTAGGAATTGCTGACTTTGCTTGCAAATTTGCCACTACAACGATAGTTGAAAGAACTTTATTTCCCGGTTAACATATTAATAACCATTAGCAGATCATGGTGTTTTACCAATCGACGAAATGATTGCTTTTATCATTGTTGTCGCTTTGTTATTGAGGTATGCAATAATACTAATCAACTGGAATACTCGTTACTTTCGTTAACTCTACTATTATGAAAAATATACTACCTGCTTTCCTGGTCGTCTCCATCCTTTCTATGTCGATCCGGGCTTCCGCCCAATTCTCCCTGTCGGTAGGAATTTCTATCCGGACGGCGCCGCCTGTTTTACCAGTTTACACTCAACCACCCTGTCCTGTCGATGGCTATCTCTGGACCCCGGGTTATTGGGCCTATGACGAAGTCGATGGCTATTACTGGGTACCCGGTGTATGGATAAGACCTGCTCAGCCCGGCTATTTATGGACGCCCGGTTACTGGGGTTATGCCGGTGGCATCTATGGCTGGCATGGCGGATACTGGGGCTCGCATATCGGATTTTATGGCGGGGTGAACTATGGCTACGGCTATGGAGGATCTGGTTTCGTTGGCGGGGAATGGCATGGCGGTTATTTCCGTTATAACACGGCTGTCGTCAACGTCAACACCACGGTGGTCCACAACACTTATATCAATCGTACAGTGATCAATACCACGGTCGTCAACCACAGCAGCTTTAACGGCGGGGGAGGGATACAAGCCCAGCCCAATGCGCAGGAGCAGGTGGCCATGCGGGAGAACCACGTTCAACCGACATCCGAGCAATTCAGTCATAATCACACGGCCAGCATGGACCGCAATCAGTTTGCCTCTGCAAATGGTGGTCGTCCGGGTACGACGGCCATGAATTCAGTGGGCGGCGCAAGATTTGGCTCACAGGGCCACACTGCTCCGGCTTCGGTAGCCAGGCCGGCTGGCGGAATCCGGGCGGCGGGCGCCAATCATCCGGCCGCAGGCGGCGCTCATCCCGGCAACGCAGGCGGAAGTCACCCCGGTAATCCCGGCGGAAGTCACCCCGGCAATGCCGGAGGTCACCCGGGTAATCCCGGCGGCGCACATCCGGGCGGCGCTCACCCCGGCGGCAGTCATCCTAACACCCATCCTGCGGCTCACAATCCACCGCATGGCGGAGGAGGTGAACCACACAAACCATAGCGCGGCATTTTCCCGCATTATTCCACCAGCCTTACTCCACCAACGTTACTCAAACCGGTGGTTATACACCCGTAAGGCTTGTCTCGAATGATGACTTGCGGTGACGAAGGTAATGATCGAGGTAGTCAGTAGCCCGACGGCCACGCCGGTCAGGATATAGGCGCCAGCCAGATTGTGATGCTGATAGATGATCGTAGCCTGACCATTGACGATGGCCGATTTCGCGCCGGCGTCTTTGACGTTGTCAGCGAAGGCGAAGACTGCTCCGGTGGAGGCGAGTATGGTACCTGCCAAGGTAATCCGGGCGGCGGTAAGATTGTGTCTGGCGATGCTATATTCTCCGGCTGAGGGTGGATAGCCCGCTAATTTTTCCTTCACCTCTCCGGCAGTGACCAGCCTGCCACCGATGGTATACAGATTATAAGTATCTCTCCCTTCGCCGGTCGGAATGATCCTGATGACACTATCGGGCTGGGGATGGGGGGGAGGCATGTTCTGGGCGTGCAAGGCGCATGAAAAGAGAACAGCGGATAATGTGAACACAAGGGGCGTGGTCAAAATACGATGGTTCATATTGGTCAAGTTTAAGGTTAATAACAAATCGACATCGCGATTTTCATACTAAATTAAACCAGGCTTTTCCGGGTTGCAAACCGCTCATCCCAGCTTAATTTCCTTTTAACCCCAGCTTAATTCCCCTTTAACCCCGTGTTAATTTCTTTTTAACGTTTTCGTTTGCCCATCCTCGTGGATAAGGGTTAACATTATTCAGTAAGCTTTCCCACCATATCTTCCGGCCGGACCCATTCGTCGAATTGCTCCGGTGTCACGTAACCCAGCTTAACAGCCATCTCTTTCAATGTGGTATTTTCCTTGTGGGCTTTCTGCGCGATCTCTGCGGCCTTGTAATAACCGATCTTGGTGTTGAGGGCCGTCACGAGCATGAGGGAATTGTCTACATGCTTTTTGATGTTGGCTTCGATGGGTGCGATGCCTTTGGCGCAATGCACGTTGAAGCTGGCACAACCATCGCCGATAAGGCGGGCGCTATGCAGGAAATTATAGATCATGACGGGCTTGAAGACATTGAGTTCGAAGTGACCCATAGCCCCACCGACATTGATGGCGACATCATTACCCAGCACCTGGGCGGCAATCATGGTCAGCGCCTCGCACTGGGTGGGGTTGACCTTGCCGGGCATGATGCTGCTGCCTGGCTCGTTGTCGGGGATGTGGAGCTCGCCGATGCCGCTGCGCGGACCGGAAGACAGCATCCGGATGTCGTTGGCGATCTTCATCAGGCTGACGGCGACTGTCTTGAGTGCGCCATGCGCCTCGACGATGGCGTCGTGGGCGGCGAGGGCTTCGAATTTATTGGCGGCGGTCACGAAGGGAAGACCGGTGAGCGCTGCGATTTTCTTCGCTACATTGACTGCATAGTCGGGAGGGGTGTTGATGCCGGTGCCGACTGCCGTACCGCCGAGGGCCAGTTCGGATAAATGGGGCAGGGTATTCCGGATAGCCTTCAGGCCATGGTCCAGTTGGCTGACATAACCGCTGAATTCCTGGCCTACGGTGAGAGGTGTAGCATCCATGAAGTGAGTGCGGCCGATCTTGACAACCTTCATGTATTCCTTGCTCTTGGCAGCCAGGGTGTCGCGAAGGCCTTCGATACCGGGGATGGTCGTCTTCAACAGCATCTGGTAAGCGGCGATGTGCATCGCGGTGGGGAAGGTATCGTTGGAAGACTGGGATTTGTTGACATCGTCATTGGGGGCCAGGAACTTTTCCTTATCGGTCAGCTTGCCGCCATTGATCACGTGACCGCGGTAGGCCACCACTTCATTGACATTCATATTGCTCTGGGTGCCGCTGCCGGTCTGCCAGACGACCAGGGGGAATTCGGCGTCCAGGGCGCCGCTGAGGATCTCGTCGCAGACTTTGCCGATGAGGTCGGATTTTTCCTTGGGTAATACACCGGCCTCGAGGTTGGTGAGGGCGGCCGCCTTTTTTAGGTAGGCGAAAGCGCGGATGATTTCTTTGGGCATTTTATTGATGTCCTGGGCGATGGGGAAATTCTCAACGCTGCGCTGGGTCTGTGCGCCGTAATAAGCGTCGATGGGTACTTTGACTTCGCCCATGGTGTCCTTTTCTATCCGGTATTCCATTTTTCGTTATTTTGAGGCCGTAAAGTTACATCATTCAACCTTTACCTTATTGTATGGGAAACAAATTCCATGTCTTCGGCCGATCCGCGCTGGTTACGGTCTTCGACCGATTCGCGCTGGTTGGACTGCTTTTAATGCTGTTGCTGGCGCCGGTATGGGGATTTACGCGGATTTTTATAGGGGGACACCGGGCCACAGATACGATCAGAGGGTGGGAGGTCAGCTGCCTCCAGCCGGTGTACGGTGTGGACGGGCGGGTGGATACGACTATCAAACTATCCAAGCGCTTGTATGCAGATGGCGACCTGGAGATGTACGTACGTTCGTATGAATATGCCACTGGTATCGATGGGGTGGGACAAACATCGGCGGGGACGGGGTACCAATATTTTATATACAGTAAAGATAGTTTGTCGGGCATGCGGTATGATGATTATCGGCCGGAACTCAATGGACATTTTGACGTAGACTCGCTGAAGCGATCGATAGTGCCATACCTGACGCAGTTCGATTTTTTCAAAAGAGGTGTCGGGCGGCTGGTTTCTACGGTCAGCCATGCGGGATCAGGCCAGCTCGATGAGACCTATTGCGATATTAACTGGGGTAAACATCCCAATCATGACAGTTGTTATGTCTCTTACTCCGACCGGCTGAACTTCCTTCCCCGGGAGATGAGTCTTGATATAGCGCTGGACAGCCTTTATAAAAAGAAGTTATGCCAATGTAAGATGGTCATCCATCCCGCTCCGGATCAGCAGGCCCATCGTACATATGACCGGTCTGAATGGATCTGGAAACTGGAAGAAGTAAGTGATTTCAATCGCGATACTATTCAATCTTATTTTTCCAGGTATCGGCTTGATGTGCGACCAATTCGTCCATAGAGACGGGCATTTTAACCTTGTTTTTGGAGCCCGGTAGGGTGGATTGGCGGAAATTTCGGTATTTTTAGCGCTATGCAAACGAAGCTCAACCCATCCTTTTTCCTATTTCTTTTATTGCTGACTATCGGCGCCGGTCACAGCTTTGCTCAGGACACCACCGGCAAATATGTGTGGAAACAGGTCAGCTCAGCCGGCTACACCTATCGCTATGTGACGAATGACCCGATGCAGACGCGGATGTACACCTTATCTAATGGGTTGACTGTGCTGCTGAGCGCCAACCATAAGGAGCCGCGGGTGGCGGTACGCGTTGCCGTCAGAGCCGGCAGCAACACGGATCCTGATGATCACACCGGCCTGGCCCATTACCTTGAGCATCTGCTGTTCAAGGGCACGGATCAGTATGGTACGCTGGACTGGGCTAAGGAAAAGCCTTACCTGGACAAGATCGATGCCTTGTACGAGCAATACAATTCGACGAAGGACCCGGCTATGCGCAAGAAAATCTATCACCGTATTGACAGCGTGTCGGGACTGGCCTCGCATTATTCGATTGCCAATGAATATGACAAACTGATGGCTGATATCGGCGCGCAGGGTTCCAATGCGCACACCTGGGTGGAAGAGACGGTGTATGAAGAGGATATCCCTTCGAATGCCATGGACAAATTCCTGGCCGTTCAGGCCGAGCGATTTCGTGATCCCATCTTCCGGCTGTTCCATACAGAACTGGAGGCGGTGTATGAAGAGAAGAACCGTGGACTGGACAATGACGGCGTGAAGATGAACGAGGCCATGAATGATGCCCTCTTTCCAACGACCAACTATGGCCAGCATACGACGATCGGTAAGATCGAAGACCTCAAAAATCCTTCGTTGAAGGCGATCCGTGCCTATTATCATGCTTATTACGTTCCGAATAATATGGCAGTCATTATGGCCGGGGATTTCGATCCGGATGTGCTGATCAAAAAGGTCGACAGTTCCTTTGCCTACATGCAGCCTAAACCGGTACACCTGTATGAGCATGCGGCTGAACGTGACCTGACGGCGCCGGTCGTTAAAAATATCTTCGGCCCCAGCGCGGAAAATGTCCGCATCGCCTATCGGACGCCTGCCACTAACACGCGCGACGCCGTCGTGCTCGACCTTATTTCCAGCATCTTTTCCAACGACAAGGCCGGCCTGCTGGACCTCAATCTCAACAAGCAGCAGAAACTGCAGGGCGCCCGGGCCGAACTGGAACAGTACAAGGATTATGGCGTAATAGTATTCTCCGGATCACCCCGGCAGGGACAGAGTCTGGACCAGGTAAAGGACCTGCTCATGCAACAGATCGACCTCTTGAAGAAGGGTGATTTCGACGAAAGCCTCATTAAGGCTATCGTGGCCAATGGCAAGCTGTCCTTGCTGGAAGGGCTGCAGAAGAACGAGACCCGTGCAGTGGATCTGATGGAAGGGTTCATCCAGCATCGGGATACGCTATGGAATGAGGACGTGGCGGAACTGGATGAACAAGCCACGATCGGCAAGCAGGAGATCGTTGCAGTAGCGAACAAGTACATGAAGGATAATAATTATGTGCTGTTGTACAAACGGAAGGGAGAGGATAAGAATATTGTCAAGGTGGAAAAACCGCCGATCACCCCGGTGGAGACGAACGCCGGCAAACAGTCGGCCTTTGTCAAGAGAATCGCCATGATGCCGGTCAATCCGGTCACCCCTCAATGGCTGGACTTCAACACGGGCATTGTCCGTGCGAAGGCGGGTATTGCGAACGTGTTATATGTTCCGAACAAGGACAATGACTTATTCCATCTCTATTACCGGCTGGACATGGGTAGTTGGAATGACCGGCTGCTGCCGATGGCTACGCAGTACCTGCAATACCTGGGGACGGCAAAGCATCCGACGAGTGAGATCGCGAAGGCCTTTTTCAATATCGCATGTAATTTCAGTGTCAATGCCACCACGCAGTCGACGATGATCACCATCACCGGCCTGCAGGAGAATTTCGGCCAGGCCGTGGCGCTGTTCGAGGATGTGATGCGCAATTGCCTGCCTGATTCACTGGCGCTCGTATCGTTGAAGGACCGGCTGTTGAAGGCGCGGGCCAACAATAAGCTGAACAAGAATGCGATCATGCAGGGGCTGATCAGCTATGCGCGGTATGGGGCGAAGAACCCTTTTAATTCCGGGCTGACCAGCGATGAGCTGAAACGGCTGACAGCGGAGGATCTGACTAATGTACTGCATCACCTGCTGGATTACCCGCATACGATCATTTATTTCGGCCCGCTGGCGGTAGATGCCTTTACTACTGTCATTACCGCTGCGCATCCGTTGCCGACGGCTTTTACCCCTTATCCGCCGCAGGTGCATTTCCCTTTTGCCGAACAGTCGGCCAACCAAATGCTGTTCGCGGATTATGATATGGTGCAGAGCGAGATCTGCTGGGTACGCAATGCCGGACCTTACGATGTGCGGAAGGAACCTGTCGTAGATGTGTTTGATAATTATTTCGGCGGCGGAATGGGTTCTGTCGTCTTTCAGACACTGCGGGAGTCGAAGGCACTGGCTTATTCTACTTTCGCATCTTATGAAACGCCTTCGAGGAAGGAAGATCCTTTTACGATCCTGGCATATATCGGCTGTCAGGCGGACAAGATGAACGAGGCTATCGGGGGAATGAATGCCCTGCTGAACGATCTGCCGGTATCGGACAAAGGCTTTGATCTGGCGAAGACCAGCGAGAAAAAGGATATCGAGACGGCACGTTTTACGGAGGACGGTATTGTCTTCGCGTACCTGGATGCCAAAGAAAAGGGACTGGACTATGATCAGCGGAAGAGCGAATATGAGGCACTTGATAACATGACGATGAATGATATCAAGCAATTCCACGAGCAGCAGCTGGCGGGTAAGGCCTACACCTATTGTGTTGTCGCGTCTGCGAAGAAAGTCAACCCCGACGATCTGAAGAAGGAAGGGGCGTTGAAGGTGCTGACCCTGGAGGAGATTTTCGGCTACTAGCCCCGACGAAGTTTTCGAACGATTTTGGGCCGGCTATCCTTTGGGTAGCTGGCCTTTTTTTTCAGCTTCGATAGCACCAGTAGTTGGATCATCACTATCCCTCCGATTAGGATCTCCGTGCCGGAGTACAGGTTATCGCTGAGCAGGCAGTAAACGAAATAACCTATCGTTGGGAAAAACATGAGTAGGCGGGCATTGTTCTTGATATTCATAGGGTTCTGTTAAAGGTTACTGACAAAATACAAAAAATATTTTATTCGGGTAGTGATTTTTTGGACCTTACTGCGAATCATATAACAGATGAACCCCACCGACCAGCACGCCGCTTTTCTGCAACTGATCCAGGATAATAAGGGTATTCTGTTCAAAATCAGTCATTCCTATTGTCATGATCGCAACGACAGGGAGGACCTGATGCAGGAGATGGTCTACCAGCTGTGGAAGTCGGGTCAACGCTTCGACACTCACCGTAAATTTTCAACCTGGATGTACCGGATAGCCTTAAATGTCGCCATTTCGTTTTATCGTCGGCAGCGCCGGTCGGGCCTGAAAATTAGCTTTGGCGGCGATCTGCACCTGATGGAGTGGGAGGACCGAACGGAAGGCGATGGAGAAATGGAAGAGAAGATCGAACTGCTGCAGCAGTTCATCAATCAGCTGGGTGAGCTGGACAAGGCGCTGATGATCCTCTACCTCGAAGAGAAGAGCTATCGGGAGATAGCGGATGTGTTGGGAATTACGGAGACAAATGTGGCGACGAAGCTAAGTCGGATCAAGGGGCGGTTGAAACAACAATTCATGCAGTAAAAGTTTTTTTATGAGTACAGATGAATTTCAACAAATGTGGCGGGCATATGATGTGAAGCTGGAGAAGTCGTTGCGGCTGAATTTGCGCCTATTCCAGGAGATGCAGACGCAGAAAGCGAGATCGGCTCTCCGTACGCTGACAGCATCGCGGGTCATCGGGATCATTATCGGCACCATCTACGTGGTACTGCTGGTATTTGTCTTCTGGTATGTCCGAACGCAGCCCCTCATGGCGGTCTCTTTTGGTGTCTTTATTATTTGCTCGGTGATCGCGATAGGAATGTATATACGGGAGCTCGGCGTCATCCGTACCATCAGTTATGGCGACAATATCGTCGATACGCAACAAAAGCTGGCGGGTATTCAAAGCTCGATTATCCGTACGCTGAGGATATGTTGGGTGCAGTTACCCTTTTGGTCGACTTTTTTTGTAAGTAACGAGTTGTTGCGGAAGGGGGGACGGGAATTCCTGGCGGTCGAAATTCCTATCGTCCTTTTCATGACGATAGCGGCCGTTATTTTATACAGGAATATCACGGTTGAAAACCTGCATACCAAAAAATGGATAACGTGGTGGATCCGGGGGACAGGGATACGGTCGGTTACCCGGGCAATGGAGTTCATGCGGGAAATCGAGGAGTTTAAAAAAGAGGACTGATCGGGCCACGCCTTCGGGAAAGCCTATTTTTTTTAAAATATTTTCCTTTCTCATCCGTCTTCCCCAATAGAGACTCTCTATTTGTTCATTTTTAAAAGGAAAAACATGTACTACAATCAGTCATGGGCCGCAAAAGGCCAACAAGGCCACTATGGCCATCATCAAGGGGGCAGGGAACGGCATCTGCATACCCGGTCAATGGAAAGAGCAGCCGTTAACATTTACAGGACGGACAACAGTTTTGAAATACTGGTGTTTGCTCCCGGCAGGATCAAAGAGCATTTTCATCTGGGGATCAGCGGCGGTGAGCTCAGCGTATCGTATACGCCGCCGGACGGCTTCCCCAGACCGGAATGGGTTCGCCGGGAATACAGCCGCGGCGGGTTTGTGAGGACTTTTGCCCTGGATGAGTCGGTCGATCCGGCAGGTATCCGGGCGAAGTACGAGGATGGGGTGCTACAGGTGTCGCTGCCCCTGATCCCGGGTAAGGAACGGATGTCGCAGGAAATACCTGTGCTGTAGTTTTTTTACGTCAATAAAATGACCAAATGGCGCCTTCGGGCGCCATTTTCGTACATTGGCACATGGAAGAGAAAATCCCCATGCAAGAGAAGGTGCATCGGTATTTTATTGTCAATAAGCCCTATGATATGGTCTCGCAATTTGTGAGTTCGCATACCCCGCGGTTATTGGGTGAACTGGCATTCGATTTTCCCGAGGGGACGCACCCCATCGGGCGGCTGGACAACGATTCGGAGGGCTTGTTGATCCTGACGACGGACAAGCGGGTGACGAAGTTGTTGTTCCAGGGAGAGGTACCGCATCGGCGGACATATCTGGTGAAGGTAAGATATTCCGTGAGTGAGGAAAGTCTTGAAAAATTGAGACAGGGTCTCTCTATCCGCATCCGGGGAGGCGGCTATTATGTGACGGCGCCTTGTGAAGCTCAGCGGATAGAGGAGCCAATTGGTTTATTTCCGCGGGCGAAGGAAACTCCGGATTATGTACCGGTGAGTTGGTTGCGGATTACGTTGACGGAAGGAAAATTTCACCAGGTGCGCAAGATGGTGGCGGCAATAGGCCACCGGTGTATACGGTTGGTGCGGCTGTCTATTGAAGACCTGACGTTGGGGGATCTCGGGGCAGGAGAGGTCAGAGAGGTAGGGCAGGCGCAATTTTTCGCACAATTAAAGATTCGGCAGCCTGCCGGCAAGCCTTAGCGATGGGTTATAGCGGATCTTATTTTCCTTTAAAATGCGCTTTGCGTTTTTCGAGGAAGGCGGTAGCGCCTTCCTTCATGTCTTCGGTGGCGAAGCATTCGCCGAACGCTTCCTGTTCGCGGAGGAAACCATTGGGATAGAAGCCGTCGTCTGTCGCTTCGGTTTCGCGGTCGCTGGCCGGAATATGGCTTGGTGCGGCGTCACCGCCGAAGGGGTCTGCCTCCCAATCTTCCGTGGCACTGTAGGCGATGCCATCCCCGGCGGCGATATTGGCGCATTCGATGATGCGGGCGACGGCGAGGGGGGCCTTCTCATTGATAACCGAGAGTAGCTCACGCGTTTTGGTCAGCAGTGCGTCCGGTTCGGTGACGATGTAGTTGACGAGTCCCATGACATGGGCCTCGGTGGCTTCGACTATGCGGCCGGTCAGCATGATCTCGAGGGCGCGGCCCTTGCCGATGAGCTGGGTCAGGCGTTGGGTGCCGCCATAGCCGGGGATGAGGCCGAGGTTGACTTCCGGCTGGCCGAATTTGGCGGTGGGGACGCAGAGCCGGAAATGGCAGGCCATGGCCAGTTCGCAGCCGCCGCCGAGGGCGAAGCCGTTGACAGCCGCCGCGATGGGTTTGGGGGAGGAGGCGATGCGAAAGAAGATGTCCGAGCCTTTGGCGGACAGCGCCTGGCCTTCTTCGCGGCTCAGTCCCTGGAATTCGGAGATGTCGGCGCCGGCCACGAAGGCGCGTTGCCCCGACCCGGTGATGATGGCGCTGCGGATATCCTTGTTGTCATAGATTTCGGTGACGACTTCGCCGAGCTCGGCGATCACCGCCTTGTTGAGGGCATTGAGTTTGTCCGGCCGATTGATGGTGACGGTGAGGATGTTGTCGGTGAGGTCGGTGAGTAAGGTTTTATACATAAAAAAGATTTTTAAAAGCCCGGTGGGTATCAAAGGTCGGGGTTTGGCGGGAGAATGTCGTAAAGATGTCGTAGGAGAATTCTATAGGGCGGCGTATTTTTGGCCTATCCTAAAACCTTACCAACATGACTGACCCAACAATGTCGGCGGCCCATTCGACGCCTGGTTCGATTATCAGGGAATACCGGCTTCGGGCGGCTCTTTCACAGGAGGAACTGGCCGAAAGGACACAATTGAGTACCAGGACGATTCAACGCATCGAAACCGGGGAGACCCAACCCAGGGGGGACAGTCTGAAAAGAATAGCGGAGGTGCTGGGAGTGGCTATCGAAGACTTGCAGCTGCCGTCAGTCGGGCAGGCAGCAGGTACTGGGACATCGATTAGACGGATGGCAGGTGCGGAGACATCGGCAAGTGCGGAGACATCGGCCGGTGCGGCTCTGAAAACAGACCGGAGTTACCTGACCCTGCTGACCCTGTCGCCATTGGCTTTCCTGCTTTTTCCCTTATTGGGCCTTGCTGCGCCATTGGCGCTATGGCTGATGAAGCGGGAGACGATCGCCGATGTGCAGGAGGTGGGACGGCAGATTGTTAATTTCCAGATCACATGGCTGCTGGTTCTGGTCGTTGGCACAGGACTTTTCGGGTATCAGCCATTTTTTCATACGGAAGTTGACTGGCTCCCCAACCCAATGCAATATGCCTACTTCTTGTATGCATTATACGCGTGGAATATCTGCAGGACGATAGTGGCTACGTTCCGCATCGGCCAAAGCAAGCGGGCGATGTTTGGACTGACGATACCGTTTATCAGGTCATAAGCCTACGCGGGCATCAGACTCAGGACATGTTTGACGCGGTCAATGGTCTCCTGGCGGCCCAACAGGGCGACGATATCAAAGACGTGCGGACCGAATTTTCCTCCCACCAGCATAATACGCAGCGGCAGCAGCAGTTCACCGGGTTTGATGGTGGCGGCGGCTGCCATTTCTTTGAACCCTGTCTCCAGCGTATGGGAATCCCAGCCCTGTTCGAGCTGCCATTGGCGGATCAATTCCACAAAAAATAATTGTTTGGCCGGGGTCCACTTGGGCTGGAAGGCGGCCAGGTCGATGGTGGCGGGTCGTTGAAAGAAGAATCCCGCATTGGGGATGAAGTCGGGCAGCACGGTGCAGCGGTCTTTTACCAGCTCGAGGATTTTTTCGAAGTGGGTTGCTTCGGTAGGGATTCCCTGCTCGTCAAAGAGGGCCTTTACCAATGGGCTATAGGCAGTGACCGGCAGCTGTTTGATCCATTCGTGGTTGAACCATTTGGCTTTTTCGAAATCGAATTTTGCTCCGCTTTTGTGGACGCGGTCCATGGAAAATTTTTCGATGAGCTCGTCGATGGTGTAGAGCTCCTGGTTGGTGCCGTCATTCCATCCCAGGGCGGCGAGGAGATTGACGAAGGCCTGTGGGAGAAAACCACGTTCGCGAAAACCTGTAGCGGCCTCGCCGGTTTTGGGATCCGTCCAGTTCATGGCGAAGACGGGGAAGCCGAGTCGGTCACCATCACGCTTGCTCAGTTTGCCATTCCCATCAGGCTTGAGGATGAGTGGCAGGTGGGCCCACTTGGGCATTTTATCTTCGCCGAAGAGGTATCGCCAGAGGAGGATGTGGACTGGGGCACTGGGCAGCCATTCTTCCCCGCGGAAGGCGTGGCTGATCTCCATGAGGAAATCGTCGACAACGACGGCCAGGTGATAAGTAGGCATCCCGTCTGCCTTCAGTAGTACTTTATCGTCGATGCCGTCGGTTGAAAAAGTTACCTCGCCACGGATCATATCGGTGAAGCTGATCTGCTGACCAGGGTCAACTTTGATGCGGATCGTATAGGGAGTACCGGCGGCCAGCAACTGCTGGGTTTCATCATCGGGCAAGTGCAGCGAATTGCGCATCCGGTGCCGGAGAGTATGGCCGTACTGAGGAGAAGGGTTTTCGGGCGTCTTGAATTTTTCCCGCATTTGTTCCAGTTCTTCCGGCGTGTCGAAGGCATAATAAGCGTAGCCTTGTTCTACCAGCTGGCGGGCATATTTTTCATAGATGCCGAGGACCTTCCGTTCGCTTTGTCTATATGGGCCGAAGGGGCCGCCTTTGTGGGGGCCTTCGTCGGGTTCGAGGCCGCACCATTTGAGGCAGTCGATGATATATTCTTCTGCGCCGGACACATAGCGGGTCTGGTCTGTATCTTCGATCCGGAGGATGAACTCGCCGCCGTGCTGGCGGGCGAACAGGTAATTATAAAGTACGGTCCTTACACCGCCGAGGTGAAGGCCCCCTGTCGGGCTGGGGGCAAATCGCAGCCTTACTTTTTTGCTCATAGGGCACAAATGTACCCAATAAATCACCAGATTCGACGTTACGAAACGATAACTGCGGATACACATAAAATGACCCATCTATCGTGAAATTCCTTCTGACTTTAGGGCTGCTTTTTTGCTTGCTGTCGGCTGAGGCCCAAATCACTTACGAGACGGTGTATGTCGACTATGACAGTGCGTGGCAATTCAAGAATCTCAAGATTGTGCCTATCCGGCGGAAGAATCCGGGGGGAATGCCGCCGGCAACGGGGGATGTGGTCACGCTGAGCCAGGCCCTGAACAAGGGGTTGGTCTCGGTGACGGAGCGGGGAACGACGTCATTCGACAATGTGCATTGGCTGCGGTTTAACACGCATTCTAACAAATCGGTATATATATCCGGCGGGGAGATTATTTCGGGCGGGCGTCAGGACCGCATGATCATCCGGGACACTATACTCCGTCCTTCGGAGAAGGATCAGTATGTGCCGGTGATGTGTGTGGAGGAAGGCAGGTGGAGTGAGAAGGAAAAGAAATTCGGTTACGGCAACTATGCGAATACCGATCTGCGGAAGGTGCTGGACTCTGCGCATAACCAGGTGCTGATCTGGCGGGAGGTGGACCGGCAGCTTCAGGCGAGCGGATTTAAGAATAACAGTCTGGCCTATCTGTCGCGTTACCAGGATAAGAAGTACATCGCGGCGTCGGACGAATATTTCCGTTTCTTCAGGGACAAGCTGGCGCGGACGGACAGCAATGTAGTGGGGTTTGTGGCGATTTCCGGGGATAAGATAATAGGCAGTGATGTCTACAATTCAACGGATCTTTTCTATAACCAGGCAGATCCGCTGTTGCATGGGTATATTGACGAGGCGATCAATGCGGGGGCTCCCGTGACGCTGAAGGATCCGCCGGTACACCGGTATATGGACAAGCTATTAAAAGATGAACCCTCACAGGAAGCCTTTGTGAAGGATAATGGAATGATTTTCCGCGAAGCGGGGATGGTAGTGCATGTCAATACGTTTCAAAAAGAAACGCCGTAACTTGCCACTCTATGTTTTACCTTGTCAATACGCCCTGGTGGCTGAAGACGATCTATCGCGGCCTGATCTGGCAAATTCCCACGAAGGAAAAAGTGTTGTATCTGAGTTTTGACGACGGGCCACATCCCGTAGCTACTCCTTTTGTGCTGGACGAGCTGAAAAAATACGATGCCCGGGCCACCTTCTTTTGTATTGGAAAGAACGTAGAGGCCTATCCGCAGTTATACCGCAGGACTTTATTGGAGGGCCACCGGGTGGGCAATCATACTTACGACCATCTCAATGGGTGGAAGGTGGATGATAAGCGCTACCTGGAGAATATTCGCGATGCCGCCCGGCTGATCGACTCGGATCTGTTCAGGCCGCCGTACGGGCGGATCAGTAAGTTGCAGGCCTCTTTGCTTCAATCGGAGCCTTTACATTACAAGATCATCATGTGGCAGGTTTTGAGTGCGGACTTTGACCGGTCGTTAACTGCGGATCGGTGTGCCCGTTATGTGATGAGTCATGCGCGACCGGGATCGATCGTCGTGTTTCACGATAGTGAAAAAGCATTTGATCGGCTACGGAGTGCGTTGCCGGCAGTGCTGAAACATTTTTCGGGTTTGGGATATCGATTTGAGGTTATCCGTTGACGGACTTTTGGCGGACAGGGACGGGGAATGGACGGACTTTAGGCGATGAGGTTAGGGTGAGACGGGGCAGGATGCTACGTTATCGGGTAGGTGAAGATCCAAGAGGGTAACTAAAAATCCAAAAGGGCAACTTAAGATCCAAAGTGGGACAAATTACCAATTTTGGAATAAAAAATAAATTGGGCCTGGGTAGACACCCTGGCCCGTTTTTAATCCGTACCCTATGAAAACTGATTTAAAGGTAAATCTTTTTTTTATTTGCACAAAGTAATTTAGTCAGGTCCGACTGACGAATTTTCTGGTATTGCGGGTTGGGCTTGGGGAGGCCGAGGTAATTGAGCTTCAATGGGCGAACATATTGTGATTTTACGAATATGAAGATGAGATGTTAAATCAAGGCTTTTGGGGATATTTGTAGTATGAAAATGATTGATACGCATTGTCACTTATATGGAAAGGACTTTGCCCGCGACCAGGCGGAAACGATACAGCGTGCTGAAAAAGAAGGGGTTGAACGATTTTATCTACCGGCAATCGATAGTCATTGTCACCCGGCCCTGCTGGACCTGGAAGCCCGATACCCCGAATCCTGCTTCGGCATGACTGGCTTACATCCCTGTCATGTTAAAGCCGACTTCCTTACCGAGCTACATTTTGTCGAAACTGAGCTATCCCGACGCTCATGGGTGGCCCTTGGCGAGATCGGGCTCGACTTTTATCATGACCGCACCTTT
Source organism: Puia dinghuensis (assembly GCA_026225275.1). GTDB lineage: Bacteria > Bacteroidota > Bacteroidia > Chitinophagales > Chitinophagaceae > Puia > Puia dinghuensis_B. The sequence continues at coordinate 3,031 of JAMFSL010000168.1, read as the reverse complement.
GAAAAAGAGCAATACCAGGCCTTCCGGCAGCAGATAAGGTGGGCGCTGCAATATGATATCCCGATCGTGATCCATTCGCGGGAGTCGATGTCGGAGAGTATCGGGGTGGTGAGGGAGTTCCAGTCGGAGGGAGTAAGAGGGATATTTCACTGTTTCAGCGGGGACGCACATGCGGCGCACGAAGTAATGGGCCTGGGGTTTTACCTGGGGATTGGCGGGGTATTGACTTATAAAAATTCGGGCTTGCCGGATGCGATCCGTGAGATCCCGCTGGAGTTTTTGGTGCTGGAGACGGATGCGCCTTATCTCTCGCCGGTGCCTTTCCGGGGCAAGCGTAACGAGAGCAGCTACCTGAAATATATCGCGGCGAAACTGGCGGAAGTGAAGGGTGTTGCCGTGGAAGAAGTGGCGCGGATCACGACGGAGAATGCTCAAAAAATATTCGGAAGGTAAGCGGGGAAATTGTACTTTTGCAGCCCTCGCGGAATGCCGTGAGGCAACCAGGAGAGTTGTCCGAGTGGTTGAAGGAGCACGCCTGGAAAGTGTGTATACTCGAAAGGGTATCAAGAGTTCGAATCTCTTACTCTCCGCAAAGAGAGGTTCACAGTAATGTGAGCCTCTCTTTTTTTGTATACATTCGGACAATTTACCACTACAATTTCTTTCCATAAATGACATACTCACCGTTTTCCAGGTCGTCGAAATAAAGACCCGCAATGTTCAAGGCCCAGTCCGGGTTACCATTATACACTTCCTGAAATTTCAACTGATCCAGCTTATTGACCAGTACCGGATTATCTAATTCATATTTCCGGAAAACCAGCAGCGTCACCCCATCATGATCGAACATCGCCTTTTTTAGATTCTCATACCTGTCTATTGGCTTCTGACTGACATTCGGCATCTCATAAAAGGATTGCCGCAAAAAGGCAAAAGGAACAAAAGGGTTCACTTCATCTTTACTCAATGAATAAATAGTGACGGGACGGGTGGGATAATGGTCGTAAACAAATTGCGTCAAAGCTATTCTTCCATAAGAAGGAGCCAGAAAAATAGCGGTGCCCAACGCAACACAATTTGCACAAATACCGATCACCAAAAACGCATACACCAATACCCTCCGAAAAACCCGCGGGACAGGCGCCCCTCCCCAAACCAGCGGGACCCGCGCCATATACATCCGACTATACTGCGCCCCCCGGATGATCAAAAGCGGCATAAAATTGACCACGGGGAATAAAAATCTGACCTCTTTGTGAGCGACAATCAGGTGACAAACCAGCAGCGGACAAACACACCAAATCAGTATCGATTTACTGTCTTCGATCAAAACCAATAAAAGACACAAAAACATCAGCACCCCCAGTGGAAACAGTGCAGCGGTCATCAGCTGATAGATAAAAGTATACCAGGGCATCGTTCCAAATGACGCGGCAGCGCCATTTACAATGTTGGCCTCAAAATAATTCCATACACTCAGCACCCATCTTCCGTAATACAACCGGTCGAGGATCATTCCCAAGAAGATGATGATCATCCATATCACCAGCAGCCATCCGACTTGTTTTCGGGATATCCTCTTAACGACAATAAGCCAGCCTAACAGCCCCAGCAGCATAAATCCCGCCTGAAAACGGCACAGAAAAGCGATCCCGGAAAAAATGCCCAGCTTTACCCATTCGGTAGCCGTCAATGGCCTGTCAGCAGGAATCTGACTGACCGCCAACAAAAACCATAGCCCCGCCCACGCCTCACTGCTAAACCGAACATTGATAAAAGGCAGGAACCATAAAAAATAAGACAGGAAGATATATCCCAAACGCAAACGCTCAGCTACAACGCTAAGGTTAGACCGAACAAAACAGGAGATCGAATAAACCGCAAAAAGTCCCGTACACAGGCGCAAAAAAAATGTCTGCAAATAAGGATTCAAACAGCCGGCCAGGCTTAGACATTTTATACTCAGATAAGCGATCCATGGCTGAAAAGAGGATCGCATACCCGCGGCGTATTCCCAGGGAAGGTCCTGGCTGCTCAGTTTGCCGAGCTTCAAATTAGCAAACTCCAAAATTTGAAAATGCTCATCCGGGTGATAATATCCTTTTGAGAGCCAGGCAGCAACGGTATAGGTGATCAGCGCCGCCATCCCAATGAGATATTGATGCCGGTCGATCAATGACAAATTTTTGTTTTCCATATCACTTCTATTTGCCGAACTTTCTGGGATACCAGGCGAACGTGACCATATAATACCGCCCCAACATGGTCGTCTGTGAACTGGTCAACGAATTGGTGGCGCCGTAATTATTCAATCCGCTATTTTGATTCAGCAGATCCATTCCGGAAAATTTTAGTTCAGCGGTATGGTCCTTTAATAATCTGTAGACCATTTGTGCGTTCAGAATGGTATATGCAGTCCGGTTACCCCCCTCAAACGCATTGTTGACGGAAATAGCTTCTGCCCCAATAGACCATCGTTTCGTGCAATTCAACAGCATACTGACATTAGACTGAACCGTCTTATTGATCAATGGCGCATTGCCTTCTTCCGCATTCTTATTAATCGTCTTCGAAAATTTAACGGAAAGATTGGTCGTAAAAATCGTTCCATACCCATAGGTAACCGCCGGCTTAAGCGACCAGGACTGATTATTAAAATAGTAAAGCGTATCATTCAGATACATCGGTGACCGGCTGACCGACCAGGAAGGGAACAGCGCCAGCTGCCATTGACCCGGGTTCAACTGGTAGCTTTTCCTCAACTCGCCACTCAACGACATGGAATGATACCCACTCGCATTCACCGGGCTACTGACGGTTCTACCCAAACTATCCACTTTGTTCCTGATGGCAATAAAATCGACGGCATAGCCGGCACTCGCAGCTAACCGATAACTAAAAGGATTTTTCCGCTTCAGGCCATTATGCCACCACGTCAAATACGCCTTTCTATCATTTTGTGGTTTCAGGCGCAGATTCCCCGCCTGTATCCAATTCAAATTCGAGCTGTCCACTAACGGAGCTAATTGCT
>JAMFSL010000167.1 GCA_026225275.1 Puia dinghuensis | reverse complement strand
CCGAACAGGAGTTGGGCGAGCACCGAATTGAAGGCGAAGTGTTCTTCGCCGCCGGCTATCCGCAGGAGAGGATTGATCACGACCTGCAGCATGGCCATGCCGATGCCCATGAGGAAAAGGGAGACGAGACTTGACGCATAACCGGCGAAAAAGCTGAGAGAGGCTGCGCCAATCAGGGCTATTCCGAAGGAGACAAGCATAGCTGTTTTCTCGCCGGCTGTTTCGATGAACATACCTGCGGGTATGGACATGATGCCATAGGCAATGAAAAAGGAGAAGGGGAGAAAGGCCACCATCGAATAGCTGAGCCGGAAACTGCGCTGGATATCCGGTATCAGGGCTCCGAGGATATTCGTGATAAAGGAGATGACGAAGAAGGTGACGAATACGAGGGCTACCATGTAGTAGTTGCGTCTCATGTGTGATGGGCTGTGATTCATTCGGGTATGATTCTTGACCAGGTGAAGTGATTGTCTGACCTATAGATGGGGAACGTATTGAGGCGATTGGCGAAGCGAAGGCCACTATCGGCCGATCCTTTCACCAGAAAAAAGCGCATATGCATGGTGTTGTTCCCTTCGCGCAGCTCTTCGCGAAAGACCAGTCTTTTTTCGTGCATCCGCCAGGTCGCTGCGAGGTGTTCGACCGTGCAATCTTTGATCAGGCTATATCCGTTGTTGAGATAGATGAATCCATTGGCTAGTGCGAAGGCGGGGTCATTAGGATAGGTAGTGGGGATGACTGTGCTGATGTCTTCTCCGCAGGAAGCTGCGTATTGTAATCCATCCGCTGCGGTGGAAAAGGAGATCTCTATCCCGCCGGTTGCGGGCCGCGTGCATTCGACCTCCATGCTGTAAAGGCTATCGGTCAGGCGCCTGGTGGATACGGTATAGTGCTCTGCGTTTATGGAGAAGTAGATGGGAAGTTCGGCGGGGACGCCGGGGAAGGGGGCGACGGCGCCTGCGGTGGAAAGGGCTGCAGCTGGCGTGGAGATGAGCGCGTCTGCGACCGGAGATGCGGAGGGAAGGTCTGACAGCGGGGTAACGGCGCCTGTCCGGGTATCGACCTGCCAGCCTGCACCCCTTGCTGAGAGTAGTTTCTGCAATTCGTCCATGATCATGTGCAGCAGTTGCCGGGCATTGGCTGCTTCGTTATCTGTGTATTGCACTTCTACGAGTAAGGGGTCCCAGCCACTGGAGTCCGATACTTCCGAGAGGAGGAGATGCTTCCAGGCCTGCTTCAGCCATTCTTTGAGTTTGGTGACATTCAGCCCCTGCGACGATGCGTAGGCGATCAACGCTTCTGCGAGCATCACTTCGCCGCGGACCTGGTAAGAAACAGCCCGTGTAATGCCGTCGGTCTCTACGCCACTGCGTTGTCTTCCCATCCACATAAAGGGGCCGCAGACCTTCATATGCCAGGTTCCTTCGGGGATGAAGGGGTATTGAGCGATAGTATATGCGGTATCGTTCTTCAGGCGGCGGACCAATTCCGACACCGTCACGAAAGTATAGCCATCCTGAAGGAGTTTCCTATACTTATCTATGTTGACTTTTTCCTGGGCAGCCACAGGATAAAAATCGCTATTATAATCTTTGGTGTTGAATTCCTCGCCGTCATCGAGGAAGGCGATGCGCCAGGACAGAGCCGGGAGATCTTTTTCGCCGCCGCAGATCAGCGCGTTGATGGTATCGGCGCCATAGGCGACATTGACCAGCGGCGCCTTGCCGCCATTATACCAGCTATTGGGATCGGAACTGGTGACCACGACATCATATTTCCCTTTAAGAGCGGATGCCAGCGCCGGCGACCACTGGAACTCCTGGCCGAAGAACACCCGTGAGCGTTGCAGACCATATTTATTCAATATCTCATCCGAGAGGTCGATTGAACGCTGCAGGTCTTCCGCGGGATAGCCGATGAACAACTGATCCGAATAATGGGCGACCACCAGCTCGATCTGGCCGCGACGCACGAGGTGCTGAAGGAGCGAAAAGATGTCGGGGTATTCAGTGGCCAGCACTTCGATGGCGTAGCCCTGCATTTCTATATCGGATTTATATTGCGGATTCTTTTGAAAGAATTGCAGTACGGGGTACAGGGATTGGGTAATGATGCGGCGTTCTATTTTATAATCTCCGGCTACGTACTGGAAATTGAAATGGAACAGGCCGATGGCGTATTTGCCGGAAGCGTGTGTGGGGACGGGGCTGTTTGCGGGCGCGGGGACTGGTGCGGCAGCGCATTGGGATATCATGATGAGTAATACAAGCAAGGTTCTGGTTCTCATTGCAGATGGAATTATAGATATGGGTTAGAGAGGGAAAAATGCTTTATATACTCAATATTACCGGGTATAATTCAGATGGTATTCCGCTAGCGCTCCAATAGGCGCTTTCAGGATGATGCCTGTCTGCATTCCATAAGATGCAGCCACTTCCGAGAGGATCTCCCGCCAGGCGGCGCCGATCGATCCGACGCAATTGAACGTATAGCTTGCATAGTCCTTGTAATGGCAGACGAGATGGTCGAAAAAATCCCGGAAGGCTGCGCGGACAGTTTCCCGGGCGTAGTCATCGCCGCTGCTGGTTTCGCGAAGGAAACTGGCGAAGCCGGCGCAGAATCGGTTGGGCAACGCTTCCGAGTAGACCTTGTCCATGATCCCTTCCCGGGTATGGCCATATCTGGCGAAAAATTCGTGCTGCACGGCTGTGGGCATATAGCCGCGGATATAATCGCCGAGCAGCTTTCTGCCGAGATAGAAGCCGCTGCCTTCATCACCCAGGAGGAATCCCAGGGAATCGATATTAGACACGATCTTTTGTCCATCATACAGGCAGCTGTTGCAGCCGGTGCCCAGGATGGCGACGAAGCCGGGCGTATCACCCAGCGTAGCCCGGGCGGAGGCGAGCAGGTCGAGATGAACGTTTACTACGGCCTTTTCGAAGATCCGAGTCAGGGCATTGCTGACGATGGACGTTTTATCATCGAAGCAGCCGGCGCCATAAAAGAAGATCTCGCTGACGGCGGCGGGGTCCAGCTGTTCGGGCAGTTGTTTTTCCAGGGAGAGAACGATGTCCCGGGAGGTCACGAAGTAGGGGTTGTAGCCTTCCGTGTCGAAATACAGGGCCGGGATGGCGGGATTCAGCAGGCACCAGTTAGTTTTTGTAGAACCGCTATCGGCGACGAGGATCATAGGGGTATGATTGGATATTTTGAGGGAAGACCGGTTTTGTGTCCATAGATGGCATAATACCCCACGCAGCAGTAGCATGGTACTACGAGCCAATACGCATGTTGCGGAGTCGATATGTCAGCGAGCCAGCCATACAGCAGCGGCAGGATAGCGCCGCCGCCGATGGCCACGATCAGCAGGGAAGATCCCAAAGCGGTAAACCGGCCGAGGCCATTGATCGCCAGCGGCCAGATCGAAGGCCACATGAGCGAGTTGGCAAGGCCCAGCAGGGCGATGAAGGCTACCGATACCAGACCTGTCGTGGACAGCGCTGCGAACACGAGGGTGAGGCCCAATCCTGCGGAGATCTTCAGCGCGGCTGGCTGCGAGAGATATTTAGGAATGAGGATAATGCCGATCAGATAGCCGATCAGCATGCTACCCAGCGTGCAACTGGTAAAAAAGCGGGCTGCAGACAATCGTATACCCTGGGATGACCCATAGTTGATGATGGTATCGCCGGCTATGACCTCTACGCCTACATACAGAAAGAGCGTCAATACACCCAGCAGCAGGTGAGGGTATTGAAAGATGCTGTCCCTGGAGGCGAGTGGCGCTGTTCCATTCTGTTCTGTTTCATCCGTATGGATCTCCGGCAGACTTGAAGAGAAGACCCATGCAGCCAGGAGAAACAATGCCACGGCGATGATGCCGTAGGGAAGGATGACCCGGTGGGCCAGTTGGTCGAGCACAACGATCTTTTCCGGGGACGAAAGATGGGTCAGGCTTTCCCTGATGGCATCTGCATCTTTGAGTGTCACCGAGCCGATGATGAGGGGAGCGATGATCCCGGCGATGCCATTGCAGATGCCCATGATACTGATCCTGCGGGCAGCGCTTTCCATTGGCCCGAGGATAGTGATATAGGGATTAGCCGCGGTTTGCAGGATGGCCAGGCCCGTGCCCTGAACAAAGAGTCCTGCCAGGAAGACCTGATAGGAACGGGAGAGGGCTGCGGGGATAAACAGGGTTGAGCCTGCGGCCATGATGAGGAGGCCGAGCGCCATTCCTTTCTTATAGCCTGTCTTCTGCAGCAACCTGCCGGCGGGCACGGCCATCACGGCATAGGAAATATAAAAGGAGAAGGCGACGAGGTATGAAGAGAGATTGTTCAGCTGGCAGGCGATCTTCAGGTAGGGGATCAAAACCGAGCCCAGCCAGGTGACGAATCCGAATACGAAGAACAGGGCGCCGATAATAGTGATGGGTTGATTCAGGCGTTTCATTGGACGGAATGTTGAAGATGGTCGACAGCTTTTTTTACGCTGCCCTGTTCCAGCAGCAGTTGTCTGGCCGCTGCATAGTCGGAGAGACCTGTCTTCTCCATGAGCATGCGTACGGCGCGGTCGGTGATCTTGTCGTTGATCAGCAGCACATTGACCATTTGGTTGTCTTCCACTCTGCCGAGCTGGATCATGGCAGTGGTACTGATCATATCGAGGAGCATCTTCTGGGCGGTTCCGCATTTCATCCGCGTACTTCCGGTGATGAATTCCGGACCGGTAATCACTTCCACCGGGTAGTCCGCTGCGACTGCGATGGGTGAGGCGGGATTGCTGACGATACAGCCGGTGGGAATTCCGTGCTGGCGGCACATGGTGAGCGCACCCAACACGAAGGGCGTAGTACCCGACGCAGATATGCCGATGACGATATCTGCGGGGGAGATGTGTTCATCCTGTAGTGTCTCCCAGCCGGCCTGGGGTTCGTCCTCCATTTCTTCCCTCGCCTCTGCGAGCCGGGCAATTCCTCCCGCGAGGATCGTGTTGACCTTTCCTTTTTCTATGCCGTAAGTGGTAGGCAGTTCGATGACATCCAGGACGGAGAGGCGGCCGCCGCTGCCCGCCCCGATATAAAACATCCGGCCACCGCGGTGGAGGGTATCTACGATAGCGTGGATGAGTGCGTTGACAGCCGGGAGGGCTTTTTGGATCGCAGCCGAGACGGTAGCGTCTTCGGCGTTAATTAAAGAAGTGAGTTCTTCGATCGTTTTTTTTTCTAAATCCCGATAGGGGGAGACCTGTTCAGTGATGGTGATCATCGAATGTTATGCTTTCGTGTTTTTTCGTGTTTGAAAATCTAAAATATGCAATTTCATGCAAAAAAACCTTATTTTTATTTTCAGGTAGAATCAAAATCATGTTAAGAAAGGAACGCTTGCAGCTTATATTGAAGGAAGTCAACGTGCATAATAAAGTGCTTTCCGCGGAGCTCAGCGAAAAACTTTCTGTGTCGGAGGATACCATCCGCAGGGACCTGCATGAGTTGGCGGAAGAGGGTGTGATCGTGAAGGTGCATGGCGGGGCGATGAGCAAGACTTTTCATTATCCTTTCGACGGGAATAGTAAGGTCTATGCGGTATCGGCCAAGCAAAAGATCGCGGATAAGGCGATAGGGCTGATGAAGAATGACATGTCCATCCTCATCGAGGGAGGTACTACGATCATGGAGATCGTAAAGAAGATACCGCTGAAGTTGCGGGCCAATTTTTTCACGCTGAGCCCGCAGACTGCGATAGCGCTGTCGGATCATGAGAATATTGAGGTGATGTGTATCGGTGGGCGGCTGGCTAAAAACGGCAATCTGTTCACGGGGGCTTCGGTTATCAATCAGTTGGCAGGTATCAGGATCGATCTGTGTATCATCGGTGTCAATGGACTGTCTTCAAAGGAGGGGTTGACCGATTCGGACTGGGAGGTGGTGCAGGTCATCAAGGCGATGATGCGTTCCGCAAAAAAGACAGCTGTTGTGACGATTGCAGAGAAATTGAATACTGTAAAGAAGATAAAAATAAGCGATCTTGATTCCATTCATTACCTTATAACTGAGTTGCCGCCGGGAAGTTCTTCCTTATCGGCTTACAAGGGTGGGCAACTGGTCAAAATGTAATGTATAGTGGTGGGGTGGCGGGGTCGTCGACTGGCTAGGGTAATGTTTAATGGTGCGCTTGTCGTATGATGCTGAAGTAGGTGGTCTGCGGGTGATGGATTAAGTTTCCGTTAACCGTTAGACTGACAGAAATATACCGTAACTGCTTTGTTAAATTGCATCACCGATGGTTAAGGCTAAAATCCCATTTGTTGACACTGACTGCTGGAGCAGGCTGAAGAAAAGCGATCCGGGAGCGCTCGGCGAGCTATACGACGCTTACGTCGATAAATTATTCCTTGTGGCACTGGGCTTTACCGACCAGCGGGAGCTGGCCAAAGATGCGCTGCAAGAGGTATTCATCGAGTTGTGGAATTACCGGGCCTCCATTGGGGACATACAGTATCCCCTCGCTTATCTTACAAAAGTCTTACGGAGTATCCTGATCAAAAAACTCAAGAAGGAGTTGCCCAAGCGGCATTACCCTGTAGAAGAGACCTGGCTTTCCCTGGAAGCAAACCGGGAGGATAGCATCATCTCCGCTGATTCGGAGAGCGAAATGGCGGTACGATTGAGTCACGCAATGGGCAGGTTGACCACCCGGCAGAAACTTATTCTTCAACTTCATTATTATGAGGGGCTCAGCTATGAGCAGATTGCCGACAGGCTGAGCATGAATTATCAGTCGGTTAATAACCTGGCCTTTCGTACGATCCGGCATCTTCGACACCTCATGCTCGTCCTTTTTTAAATGTGTGTGAACGGGAAATAAAATCTCTTTTTCCTGAGTATCGGTTTTTCCCTTTGATCTCTAATAAGAAGCATGATGCCTCTTTTCGAATTTTATAAGGATTTTACCTCCGGGCAATTTGCCGGCGACGAATATTTCCGGCAGTCGGTCTTACGACCGGACGAGACGCTGGAAAGCTTTTGGGCGGACTATCTGGAGGCCTATCCGGAGAAGGCGGAGACATTGGCACGTGCGAGGCAATTGGTTGAAGCGAAGGCTTATCATAAATATGTTATCCGGCCTTTGGGTGTGGAAGAGAAGGCTTCGTTGAAAGGGGACATATTTGACCGCCTGGGGCTAAAAGAAGAGGAGAGCGGGATGGAATTTTCTAAGAGACGGTTTCCGGTGAGGCCGGTGGCGATGAGATGGATGGCGGCAGCGATACTGATCGTGCTGGTTGCGGCGGTGTGGCTGCTGAAGGGTACGTCTGTAGTGAGAGGAGATAAGACGGCCTTGCTGACTGAGCGGACCGGCGCCAATGAAATGAAAACGATCTTATTACCGGATAGTTCGGTTGTCGTGCTCAATGCCAATTCCTTGCTGGAATATAGCGCCGATCTGATGGTAGCGGGCAACCGGGAAGTGCGGCTGGAAGGGAATGCGTTCTTCAGTGTGAAAAAAGATGTCCGGTTGCGAAAGTTCGTCGTGCACGCCCGCACGCTGTCGGTGACCGTACTCGGGACGGAGCTCAATGTGGATGCGCGTTCCAAGGCCGCAGAGGTAACGCTTGTCAGCGGCAGGGTGAAGGTTTCGGTCGACGGAAATGAGAGTACACCCATGTATCTTCTGCCGGGGAACAAAGTGACACTGGATACGCTGCAGAAGACCCTGATCCCGTCCGCCGTCAATACCCTGCTGTATTCGGCCTGGACGGATGGAAAATGGAATTTTCGTCATACTTCGCTGGAGGAGATCGGCGATCTGATCGGGGAGTATTACGGAATTGCTGTGACATTCAAAAACAAAAAAAACAAACGGTTGTGCATTAATGCTGTTATTGCAGTCGGGTCTTTACAAAAGCTGATACCCGTGCTTGAACAGACGCTTCATATACAAATGACTTTATTAGAAAACCGGCTGATCATTGAATAACTAACTGCTAATTAATCCAAGATGAGTAAGAAAAATTTTCTTCCGACGGCCTTGAGAAGGCCGGTAGGACTTCTATGTCTTGTACTTTGTACATGGGGTGTGGCTGTTGCTGCGGGCGCCGATCAGCAAGCTCTTCCGCTGGAGACCTTTATGCGGCAAATGCAGCGCGAGTATGGCATCTATTTTAGCTACCAGGCCGACTCCCTCAAAGCGACCATCGTAGTATTCGCCAGCCCGGACAAAAAGAAGGAGCCCGATCCGGAGAGATTCCTCTCCGCGGTGCTGGCGCCCGTGGGTCTGGCTTTTGAAAAAGTGAACAACGTGTACGTGATCAGCACTTTTTCCGCCAGCAAAAAGGCCCAGAAAAAAAAAGAGCCGGAGCCCGCTGATTTACCCATCAAGGGGAAGGTGTCAGACGCCAACGGACCGATGTCCGGTGTCACTGTCCATGAAAAAGGAAAATCGAAAGCCACTACCACCGACGCGGAGGGTAATTTTCAGCTGAGCGTGTCGGGACCCAATGCCATTCTGATCTTCAGTTCAGTTGGTTATAAGACGGTGGAATTTCCGGTCAATGGTAAGGTCTTCATTACACTGTCTATGGAGGCAGGCAACAGCCAGGAGATGTCGGGTGTCGTCGTTACCGCCCTTGGCATTACCCGAGACAAGAGATCGCTGGGTTATGATGTCGGTCAGATCAGCGGAGAAGACATGAATAAGGTTCCACAGGACAATCTGCTGACGTCGATGTCGGGAAAGGTTTCCGGTGTGGCCGTGACGACTACGAGCTCGTCTCCTTCCGCATCCGTGAGCGTTGTGATCCGTGGGATCAGGTCGCTGAATAACGACAACCAGCCGCTATTCGTCGTGGACGGCGTCCCCATGCAGAATTCGATGAATAATATAGGCGTCAACAACGGTAGCGGGAATGATGTGGATTACGGTAATGTCATTTCAGATAT
>JAMFSL010000166.1 GCA_026225275.1 Puia dinghuensis | reverse complement strand
TGGTATCAAACAACAGCGCCGAGTTCTACAGGTGTCAGTGGATGTACTTCGGCAATATGCCCGGACAAAAAATGACTTCTATTCAGAGGCTGGACCGATGCATCCAAAAGCTGGATAGTCTGGTTTCTCCTGCAAGGGCTGATTATTGTAAACTCGGGTTGGGTTACAGCACTGATTTGACCGATCAGTCGGTAGAACAGGATCACATTCTGAACAGTATGCACACCGACTGGTGCATGTCGATTATAAAAAATGAATCGGCCCGGACCATCGCCAGGGTCAATGAAATAAATGCCTCCCTCGCCAAGGCGTCCCAGGTCACGACTTCCAGCGGCATCGCCGGTCTCGGAAAGCCGCTGATAGAAACTTCATTCGGCGCCAGTCTATATAAAGCCCCGGATGTAAATGCGGCCGACTTTATGGCCAAACTCATACAGGCCTTTCCCGGCAAAGCCATCATCATCGACCGCTGGGCTACCTGGTGCGGAGCCTGTATCGGTGAAATGCCGCATAGCAAGAAACTTCAGGAGCAATCCAAAGATTTGCCCGTGGTATTCGTCTATCTCTGTACGATCAACAATTCTACGGAGAACAAATGGAAATCGAAGGTGATGGAAATGGAACAACCGGGCGTGCACATTCTCATCAATGAAAAGCTGGATGCTGAGCTGTCGAAAACCTTTGCCTTCAGCGGGTATCCCGGCTATGCCTTCATCGACAAGACCGGCAGCTACAAACCCGGCGCCATTACCTGGATGTCACAGTTCGAAAACAAACAGGCGCTGGCCACGCTGCTGGTCACGACGAAATAGCTTAGTGCTTGGCAGCTTAGTGTTTGGCATTGGAGACGGCGACCTGGTCGAGATCGATGCCCTGCGCCTTTAATTCCTTGCTGACTTTCCAGGCGAACCATGCCAGATACGTAAAGCCCAAAGCGGGGACGACGTAGGAAAAGTGGATGCCGCTGATTCCGCTAATGGCATTGTTGCTGCTATCGGCCACGAAGCCCTGGATCGGCGGGATGATGGCGCCACCGAGAATCATCATGATCAGGAAGGCAGAGCCCTGCGCGGTATATTTGCCCAGCCCGGTAATGGATAATGAAAAAATCGAGGGCCACATGATGGAACAGCACAGGCCGCCGCTGATCAAACTCAGCGTTGAAAAATGACCGACTGTGCATAATCCCACGATCATAGCCGTAATCCCCAGCAACCCGAAGAGAACGAGTGTCCTGACAGGCCGCTGCTGGCCGATGAAGAAAGCGATGATGAGAATGAATATACAGAATACATACGGGTAGAATTTGGACATGTCCACACCACTCGCATAATTAACGCCGAGGACGACGCCGAAAGCTACCAGCGGAACGACTACCAGGAGTGTGTACTTCGCGGTATTGGACAGCTTAAACGCCCCAATAGCACCTGTCCATCTTCCAATCATCAGACTTCCCCAGTATAAGGAAATATAAGGAGCCAATTCTGACTCTGATATTCCACCGAATTCAGGCGTTTTCAGCAAGGCTCCCAGATTACTCTGGATGGTTGCCTCCGTGCCCACATAGGCGAAGATGGCAAACATGCCTAATATCAACTGGGGATATTGCATAGCCCCCCACCCTTCCTTATTCTTTTTAGCGGCAACGGAAGAAAGGAACAGGGTCAACATGACGAGCAACAAAGAGGGATAGACAAAAAATGCTCTCGGGATCCCTGTTATGGCGGAGAACTGATTCACCCCTGCCATCAGGAGAAAAGCGATGAACAGGAAAAACAATGGCAGATTAGGCTTTTTGCTGATTTCAACTTTCTCATCGGAAGTGACCTTGGGTAGTTTGGACACCCAAAAAAATACGGCCAGCAACAGCAACACTCCTGCCAATACATAATATAGGGTGTCGACGGATGTCAGACTGATCTGGTCGGGGGGGATAATTGACGATGCCCTGCCAAACAGAATAATCTTGATCGCAATGGGGCCGATGAGGGTACCGATATTATTAATGCTACCAGCAAAATTCAACCTGTTAGACCCGGTCTCGGGTGGTCCAAGGGCGACGACGAAGGGGTTGGCGGCGGTCTGCTGGATGGAAAAACCGATGGTAATGATGATTAAGGCAAACAAGATGAAACCAAAGGTGCCGGAATGCAGAGCAGGGATCATGACCAGCGCCCCCAACACAGAGATTAATAACCCAAGAACGATCCCATTTTTATAACCTAATTTATCGAGGATATCTATTTTGGAGATATATGAAATCGCATAAAACAGCAGCGCACCGATGAAGTACCCGCCATAAAAAGTGAAATCGATTAACTGCGATTCAAACTGAGTAATGTGAAAGTGAGCCTTGCAAAAGGGAATAAAGATGCCATTGGAAGCAGCGAGAAATCCCCAGAAAAAGAATACGGTAATTAAGGTGTATAGGGCCGAGGGATTGCTTTTAGGTCGTTGGATCTCCATTTTTAGCGGATTTGATTTTGGAAAATGGAGGGAAATTTACATAATAATTTGATTTACTGAGGAATTTTATTCGGGGGGTGGGTTGTTGGACGAGTGGCTATTGCCGCTCAACTGACCAAACTTGTAATTCAAAGCCAGCCGCAATTGGCGGTAGTAATTCTGATTGGTAGCGGATTGATCAAAATCCGGCGTCCGGGTATTGCTGGAATAGGTGTTGTATTTGGCAAAAGGATTGTACAGTGTGATGGATGCGGTCACCTTCCTTTTAAAGAAGTCCCTGGTGACATTGGTGGTAGAATAAATGTAATCGCTGGTTTTGCCCTGCAAAAAGATGTTACCGCTGGAATAGCCCACATTGATAATGACGGTATAATCGGCAGGGGCGTTGTATTTTAGCTGCAGATTGGTATTTCCCTGGTTACCGTCGTTGCTATAATACTGGCCAATATACATACCGGTTATCCACACATGCGATAGCTGCGCGTTCACCCCCACATGAAACTTACGGGCGAAGGGGATATTGGTGCTCAGGTTGACGCCGGCACTTTTGTTGGTCCCTACATTGGAATACGTGGATTCTGAAACGGAATCACTGATGAGGGAAGTCAGCTGCTGGATCGCATTGGCCGACCAGGCATAATTTAATCTTACACTGACGGGCACCGCCGCGGAATTGGAATAGCCAAACTCGAGGATGTGATTGACGACGGGTCGCAAGTTGGGATTGCCCGTCACGAGGAATTCAGGGTTGGACCGATCGACAAAAGGATTTAACTGCGTGATGACTGGCCGGGCGATCCTTTCGGTAAATCCGAAGATCAAATCAGTGGACCCTATTTTTTGTTGAATAGATAAGGAAGGGATGCCATTGAGGTAATGCTGGCTGAGGGACGAGGTATTTCCGGTCGCCTGGCCGGAAGCGGTAACAGCATTCAAATGACCGCCGATATCGGTCTTCTCTACCCTGAGGCCAGCCTTGAAGGTCCAGCCAGCCGTTTTGAACTGGTAGGAATCATAGAGCGCATAGATGTTCTGATAATAGCTGAATTGATTCGTCAACGCGGTATCGGTACTATACTGACCGGTTGCGGAGTCGAGGTTCTGGTCGGCGGAATGGCTGAAATCGTTGCCGAATAGCACCTTGAACCCGGTTTCCATGGTGAATTTTCCCAGCGGCTTTGCAAAATCCGCTTGCGCAACCTGACTGGTCGCGAGGGTACTATTCTGCTGATCATAGGTGCTACCGGTGTAATTGAATCCATTGGCCGAGCTGACATCATTGAGCTGGTGGTTACTGGCGGAGGTATACTGGTAAGCCAGGGTCAGGGTTTCATTTTTATCTTTTCTGAAACCGAGCTGGTCGGTGACGCCGGCGTCGAGAGCGCCGATAGTGCTGCGGCCGATGTTTGATAAGAAATACGCTTGGGTTATACTGTCTGCGGAATTGGATTTCTGCGATGCGTCGCGGAACGTATTCTGGGTAAACTTCCGGTCCACAAAATCGAAGGTTCCGGTGATGATCTGCAGGCTGTCCGGTTCGAAGGTCAATTCCGCGTGACCGTTCTTTACATTTCCGCCGCTGACGTTCTGACCTTGCTGGGATTGGATGGTTAGCGGGGAAAAAGTAGTCAACTGAGAGCCAGCGGCGTTCGTCACCAGGGGAGATCTGCCTGCGCCCGCAAAGATGTTGAAGCCGAATTTTCCTTTCTTCGCCCGGATGGAAAGACTGCCTCTTTCGCCCAAAATATTATTGTATCGGGCAAATACGCTGCCGGTAAATCCGTCGGTATTCTTTTGGACGGTAATGATGTTAATAATCCCAGCCAGGCCCTCCGACTCATAACGGGCAGGCGGGACGGTGATGACTTCGATTTTTTGGATGGTGGATGCATCCATCGCTTTCAGGACGTCGGCAGGATTATTGGCCATCAGGGCGGAAGGTTTGCCGTTGAAATAGATCTGAAAGCTGCTGCTGCCTTTGAGTTGAATTTGATTATTGCCGTCGACTGTGATCATCGGGACTTTCCGGAGCATTTCGAGGGCATCATTGGATTTGCTTTCGGGGTCGGCCTGGACGTCATAGCTGATTCGGTCGATCTCCTGTTTCATGACGGGTCGTGCTGCGACGATGGCGACTTCCTGTAACTGGCCGGAGGATCCTCCGGAGAGGGCGATTTTACCCAGATCGATGGTGCGGGTGAGTTGACGGGGAGCGCTGTTGGGTTGGCGGAGTGCGCTGTTGGCCGAATCAGGGATGGGGACGGGGATTGAAATGGTTTTGGGAGAATAGCCGACGTAGGTCAGGGCCAGGTTGTATGCGCGGTTGGCGGGGGCCGTCAGTTCGAAAGTGCCGTCGTTCTTTGTGGAGGATGAGCGGACGGTCTCGCCGGTGAGGTTGTTGGTGAGCGTGAGGGTGGCAAGGCTGATCGGCTTATTGGTGGCGGAATCGATCACGCTGCCTTTTATGATTACGAGCTTCTGGGGCAACGGTTGGGCGAGTAAGGTGTAACCTGACAAAAAGATCAGCAGTTGCAAAACATGTCTCATAAGCAGTTCACCCTCGCCGTGTGGATTGGCGGGTGAAAGTAGGACGGCAATATTAGGCTTGTGTTAAGGAATATTAAGGTATTCGCTGGCCGGTGGGCATTAATGCGCGATTTATGCAACGAAAGAGGTTGGGTGAGCCCGCCGAGGAGGGCAGCGTCAGAGGCCGCCCTTTGTTTGCAGGAATTCACGTACCTGCATATGCCGGATACCCTGGTAGGTATTCCCATTAAATTGATCTTCAGAGACTACAACTTTAGGATAGTTGTCGGGGATAGCCAGCAAATTCCCAAACTCCCGGTCGATTGTTGCCTGATCGTCCAGTCGGAGCGCTACCTGGATATAGAGCCGTTCGTTATCACGCTCGCAAACGAAGTCAATTTCCCGGGCGTGGAAAGACCCTACCTTGACGTCGTAGCGCAGGTAGAGCAGATGATTGTAGACAATGTTCTCGAGCAGCTTACCCCTGTCTTTTAATTTATACCCTATGATTACATTTCGAATACCGGTATTTTCAAAATAGAACTTACTCCCTGTCTCGAATACCCTTCGACCAATAATATCATAGCGATTCGCCTCATGGACAATAAACGCATTGGCCAGGTGAGCACAATATTGTTGGATTTGGTTAGACGGCATGTTTGTGTGCTGTGATTTCAGAAAGTCGCTGATCCGTTTGGCGGAAAATAGGCTACCGATATTGTCGGCAAGGAATTCTATCAGTTTTTCAAGGAATAGGTTATTCCGAAGGTTATACCGACTAACCACATCCCGATAGACTATGGTATTATAGATGCTATTCAGGTATTCAAAGGCAGTGTCAGTAAGTCCCAGGTGGATAAGGTAAGGCAGGCCGCCGAATTTTACGTAAGATTCGAAGCTAAGATCATTATCATCCAGTTGATGAAAAAGCAGGAATTCAGTATAGGAAAGGCTATATACTTTGAATTCTATGTAACGCCCGCTCAGATAGGTTGCCAATTCTCCGGAAAGAAGATTGGCATTACTGCCCGTAACATAGATGTCATTGTTTTGATTAAGGAGTAGAGAGCGCAGAGCCTTCTCAAACTCGACAATATCCTGGATTTCATCGATGAATATGTAATTAGGAACGTTTTGTTTGGATACGGACAGGATATATTCATTAAGACTTGCAGCATCCCTGATGGCATCGAATTGAAGATCTTCCTTATTAATATAAATAATATTCCCGGTCGGATCCTGTGATTGGATGAAATGGATAAGTTGGAAGAGTAAATAGCTTTTCCCTACCCTACGTTGTCCGGACAACACTTTAATAAGCCCTTTTCTAATAAAAGGTTTTATTTGGTTGACGTAGGCATCCCTGGAAGTAATCTGGCTGGGAATATTCATTAATTATACCTAAAAGTTTTAGTGAATATAGGAAAGTTATAAGTATGGTTATAAGTTTTTTAAAATTTAATAAACATTTAATTATGTCTATAATTTTTATATTTAACTATATCATTGATAATCAACAAATTATAAGATTTTCTATTGATAATCAACATACCGCTCGTCAAAGTTGCTGTCGGCATAGAGGTCGAGGAGTCCGTAACCAGGGGAATGCAATTAAAGGTTTAATAAAATGAGGGATCCATTGAATTCTTTGGCTGGGGCCGGGAAATAACTGTCATATTTATGGGCAACTAAACTTTTATAGTCATGAAGACTTTTTTGTGGGGGTTTGCTTTTTTGTTCGTCGCCTTCGTTGCCCGGGCGCAAAAGGAAGACACTATGCATGTCCAGGGCACCGATCTGAATATTAAAGGCCTCCAAACGGGTAATTATACCTATCTCATCGTCATGCAGAAAGGGAAAGACAGTCCGGCCACGAGTATGATCCTGGCGAAACTGAATGTCGAGCGGGATACCTATCATAACAAACCGGCCATTATCGTCAGGCAGCAGTGGGACCGGGATTCTATCGTTCACAAAGCGTACACGGTTTTTGACGCCCGGGATTTTTCGACGCTATTGCATGACACCTATTGGGCAGGATATGGTTTTTCGATGATCTTCGATTTCGAGACCCGGACGTTTGATTCGAAAAAGATCACACGGGCGATTCCGGACTCGATGAAGAAGAGCATGGCTGCAGAATTGGTTGGCTCCTTTGGCGCCTATAACCTCAACTGGCATGACGACCTCATCATTTATTCTATGCTGCCGTATAAGGAGAACAGAACCTTTATGATCAATTATTATGATCCGGGATTTGGGAAGCCGGAAGAAGTTGGATATAAGGTAACGGGAAGTGAGGTCCTGACGGATCGGGGCGGCGCTTCTATCGATTGCTGGACGCTGGAGCACGGAGATGAGAATGGAACGGAGAAGTTCTGGATTTCGAAGAAAACGAGGGAGGTATTAAAGGAAGAGGATCATGCGCATGAGATGTATCGGTTTAAGTATAAATTGGGGGTAGCGGGGGTATAGGCGTATATTCAAGCTATGAAAGCATTGTTTACTCCCCGGTTGTTCGCGGCGCTGCCGCTGATGCTGCTTACAGCGCTGCCAATTGTGCTGCTGACTGTAGCCTGCCAGCATCCCACCCCTGCGGTGAAACCCGATTTCCTGACGGCCAATATCGACTCTACGGTCAGCCCCAGGGACAATTTTTTCCTATTTGCCAATGGCGGCTGGATCAAGCGGACTCCTATCCCGGATGCAGAGAGCGGTTGGGGGCTGGGCAACCTCGTCAATGAAGAAATATACAACCGGTTAAAAAAAGTGAATGAGGACGCCACGGCGCAACCTGCGGCCAAAGGAACGATTGCCCAGAAGATAGGAGACTTCTGGTATAGCGGGATGGATACTGCGAATATCGAGAAGCAGGGATTGGCACCCTTACAATCCGAGCTGCATGCTATTCAGGCCATCGGGTCGACGGCGGATCTGACGACTGCAGCCGCCAGCCTGCGTCTGATCGGGTTGAATGTGTTATTCGATGATTTCGTCGGGCAGGATCAAAAGAACAGTGCTAAAATGGCTTTCTATTTGTATCAGGGCGGCCTAGGCATGCCCAGCAGGGATTACTATTTCAACACTGATGTTCGAACGGTGACGGTCAGGGCGGCTTATCAGCAATACCTTTTCGAGACATTCGGACAATTGGGCGCCGACTCTGCCGGAGCCATGAAAAAGACGGCAGCGGTCATTCAACTGGAAACCAAATTAGCGAAGGCATCCCGAAAACTGGCTGACCTGCGCGATCCTTACCGCAATTATCATAAGATGGCTATGGCCGGGCTCAAAAAGCTGACGCCTGCATTCGATTGGACTGCGTATTCCAACCAGGTGGGCGCCAAGAGTCTTGACTCTGTCATTGTCGGCCAGCCGGAATTCTTTTCTGCCCTGAATCATGAACTGACGGCGACCCCGCTGGAAGACTGGAAAGATTACCTGGCTTTCCACCTGGTCTTGAAAAGCGCTGCCTTGCTGGACAGCCGGACCTATGGTTATTATTTTACTTATTCCCAATCTTTATCCGGGGTAAAGGTGGCGAAGCCAAGATGGAAAAGGGTGATCGATGCGGAGCAGCAGGCCATGGGAGAGGCACTGGGTCAGCTTTTTGTCAAGGAATATTTCAGCGACAAGGCCAAACAACGATACAGTGATCTGATCGAGAATATCCGGCAAGCCTTTAAAGAGAGGATTGAAAAACTGACCTGGATGAGCGACAGTACCAAACAAAAGGCCTATTACAAACTGGCGAGGATGACGAAGAAGGTAGGATACCCGGACAAATGGAAGGACTTCAGCAGCCTGGTGATCGATCGCGGTCCCTTTGTGCTGAATATGCAAACGGCGAGCACCTGGTGGTATCATTATAACATGGCCAAATTAGGCAAGCCGGTGGACCGCACGGAATGGGAGATGACGCCGCAGACTTACAATGCCTATTACAATCCCAGCAACAATGAAATCGTGATGTCGGCGGCGGGATTCACGATCCCGGGGATGAGGGATGAAGATCTGGATGATGCCTTCGTCTACGGATATGCCGGCGCCAACTGGATCGGCCATGAAATGACGCATGGATTCGACGATCAGGGCAGGCAATATGACGCTGACGGGAATTTAAAAAACTGGTGGCAAAAGGAGGATTCCGTCCAGTTTGCCGAGCGTGCACAAAAGATTATCGGTGAGTTCAACGAATTCGTTCCGGTGGATACGCTGCATGTGAATGGCCGTGCCACGGAGGGGGAGAACATCGCCGACCTGGGTGGAATGCTGCTGGGCCTGGATGCCTTTAGAAAAACAGACACCTATAAGAAGAACGAAAAAATAGGCGGGTATACGCCGGTGCAACGTTTTTTCCTGGGCTATGCATATGGTTGGCTGGGCGAATCGAGGAAGGAGGCCCTGGCCCGCCAGGTGATGACGGATGAGCATGCGCCGGAAGAGCAGAGAACGAACGGGCCGGTGGTGAATGTCCCGGAATTCTATTCGGCCTTCGGCATCCAACCCGGCGACAAGATGTATCGCCCCGACAGCCTGAGAGTGGTAATTTGGTAGTTTTTACGACCTTAGCTGTATGAAGACGATTCTTTTGCTATTGGGATTATTCGCGTGCTGCGGTGCAGGCGCGCAATCCATGACATGGCCGGATCATAAGCAGGCCACCATTGTGCTGACATACGACGATGCCTTACAATCGCAACTCGACACGGCAGTCCCGCAGCTGAAGCACGCCGGTTTCAAGGCTACTTTCTTTTTGACCAGTGACATCGATTATATCACTATGCCACGGTGGCGCAAGCTGGCGCGGGAAGGCTTCGAGCTGGGCAATCATACGTTGTATCATCCCTGTCCGCCTTCGCCGGACAATTCTGTCTCTTCTGCGGACTATACCGCGCATCAGATGGTCTGGGAGATAGAGGTGATGAATAAATTCCTCTTTGCGTTGGACGGCAATACTGACAGAACTTACGCCTATCCCTGTGCGGAAACGATGGCGGGTGGCAAAGATTATGTGGATAGTTTGAGGGCGTATAGGTCGGTGAAATACGCTCGGGTGGGGGGTGACAATACCGCGATCATCACCGACTTTACGCATCTGGATACTTTACGGATACCTTCTTTCGGGCTGGATCAGGGCACGAGTGGCGACGCGTTGATCGCGTATGTCAAGAATGTGGTGGCGAAGGGGGGATTGGGTGTGATCATGTTCCATGGGATTGGCGGCGATTATATTACTACCTCATCGGCGGCTCACCAGCAGCTTTTGGATTATCTTCAATCGAATAAGAAGACCATTTGGGTGACGACGTTTCAGCAGGCGATGGATTATGTGATGAAGAATAGGGGCGCTACTCCATAGCGGAGGTTTGCATGGTCAGGGCATAGACGGCAAAAGATGCCAACCAGTGTTCGCCCATATAATCACCGCTCGCGACATTGGGCAACGCCTCTCTGAGATGCTGGTTGGCGATAGCATTTAGCCGGGAACGATTGGCGGGAAAATGCCTGGCGATCCCATACAGGTCCCACGCCCTGCTGAGATTAAGACCGTCGAGGTGCACCAGTTTACCATCGGTCCTGTCATTGACTTTTCCCGTTTCAAGATGGAAGACCGGGCTGGCTATGGCCGGCAGAAATTTCCGCAGCCAGCTTTGGTATGCTGCCGCTGGCATTATCCTCCACATCAGATCTGCCTCTTCGAGGGCAGGGCTGAGAAAATCATTACCCCCGGGCTCCCACGACAGCGGATAGTTGACATCCTTTTTGTAAAACCTGATGGCTGTCCGAAGGACAGATTGCCGCAGTGAATCATCTTTTACCTGCGCGGCATAATCCCAGGCCAGGCGGAGGGCAAAGGCGAGATTGGTATGTTCGCCCACCCGGACAGGATAATTCATCTTCGGCAGATAGTCGATGAACAACGCGGCGATCTGCCGGGCAAGGGGCGCGACGTTTTTGCTTAGCGTTCTTCCCAGAGGGTCGTCCCATCTTAACAGCTCACGCTGTAATTCCAGCAGCCATGCCCAGCCGTACGTTCGTTCGAAACTGCTATTATCTTTCATTGCGAAGATCTTCTGCTCGCCACTAATG
>JAMFSL010000165.1 GCA_026225275.1 Puia dinghuensis | reverse complement strand
CCCGAAAAATCAAAAGATTCGTTAAAATTTTAATCTTTGGCTGCCTCCGATCACCCGCCCTCCTGCTACGGCAGCGTATAATAGCAGTGCCTGCATCGCGGTTCGTATACGTCCTTTTCGCCCAGTAATACCTGCGAAGACCGGGCATTTTTACGATAAGAATAACTGGCTATGTTTCCACATTACACAAATGGCATGCAACTTGGTGATATATTCTGCTTTGGCTAATAGGTTCGGCATTTGACCAAAAGGCTTGCCCATATAGTCCATGTCCAGACCGGCGACGATCACCCGTACTCCGCGAACAGCAAGCCTGTCGCAGACTTCCGGCAGCTGATCATCAAAGAACTGGGCCTCGTCTATACCGATAACATCGACTTCTCCGGCCATCAGCAGGATGGATGTCGAGGAGTCAACAGGCGTCGATTGGATGGCATTCTCGTCGTGGGATACGATGTGCTGGTCGTGATAACGGGTGTCTATAGCGGGCTTAAAGATCTCTACGGTCAGATTGGCAATTTTAGCGCGTTTTAGCCTGCGGATCAGTTCCTCTGTTTTCCCGGAAAACATTGATCCGCAAATGACTTCGATCCAGCCGCGCTTTCCACCCTGTAATTGGGGTTCTATAAACATAGATACAATAAAATTAGGTTCGGAATTTGTTATAACTTTATAAGGATTCCACTTTCTAACCCATTAGCTTCAACTTGGTACCTAACATGGAACGACTAAAAGAACTGATATCTGAATTAAAGGAGCAGTTTGAACGGGGGACCGACCCCTCTCAAATGCTCCGGACCGCCCAGCTACTCGAAGAGGAAATTCGCCTCCTCGCGAGCAAACCGGTTCCGGCAAAGGTAATGCCGACGAAGATAGCAGTTATGATGCCATCGGCGGTAAAAATAGTTGCCAGCCCGATGTCCCAAGATGAGCCGCCAGCCCCCGCTGAGACACGCCAGGTTCCGGTTAATGGCCATTCACAGGCTGCATCCGCCCCCAATGGAACCGCCCCCAATGGAACACCAGGCGTTAACGGGACCCCCGCAACCAACGGCTCCCCTGCAATCAACGGCTCCCCCATCGTTTCGCCCTATGCCAATGGTAATGCCGCCGCTCCACTATATTCTCCAGGTACTCCCGCTCCACCTATCCC
Organism: Puia dinghuensis; assembly: GCA_026225275.1. Taxonomy (GTDB): domain Bacteria; phylum Bacteroidota; class Bacteroidia; order Chitinophagales; family Chitinophagaceae; genus Puia; species Puia dinghuensis_B. The sequence goes on along the minus strand of JAMFSL010000165.1, from coordinate 39,343 downwards.
TGCCATGCCTGACTACAGTGCTGACGCTTCTAAGCTCGACCGTTCTTTCGAACGTCCTCTTGCCGCCAACCCGGCCGCAGCCGTGAACATCGGTATCCCCGTAGCCATCGCTACGCCCGCCATTGCCACGCCCGCCGTTGCTAGCCCCACCACCGCCTCTACCCGGACCGCAACACCCGAAAGAGGCACCTGGCCCTTCGACCCCCTCGCGGAAAAACCTACGGACCGGTTCACCCTGTCCCAAAAGAGCCGCGAAATTAATGACGTTATCGGCAACAACGGCTCCTCTTCCCTCAATGACAAGCTAAAATCGGACATCGTCGAGCTCAAATCCGCTCTCAATGATACCCCCGTTCGCGATCTCAGAAAGGCCATTGGTATTAATGATCGCTATGTGTTTATTAATCAATTGTTTAGGGGAGACGAAGTTATGTACGAACGTAGTTTGAAGACCATTAACGGATTTCGCATTCTGCCCGAAGCCGAATATTGGATGGAAAGAGAATTGAAGGTCAAATTAGGCTGGGATGAGAACCGCGAAGCCACCCGCCATTTTTATCAGCTCGTCAAGAGACGCTTTTCCTGAACCGATGCAAAAAATTACTTTTCTAACATTTTTTGCATCGCAATAAACCGGACAATTCTAGCCGTCGCCCCCTTCCTCGAATCCACATACAGGGCCGACGCATCACCTATCTCCCGGATCTCCCGCGGATCCTTCAGCAGCCGATCTAAAACCTTTTCCGCTTCCAACGCACTATCAATTACGATCCCACCCCCACTATCCGTTAATTCCACTGCTTCAATATATTTTTCGATCACCGGTCCGAATACCACCGGTTTGCCATACACCGCCGCCTCCAGCACATTATGTACCCCGTCATCGCCAAACCCCCCACCTACATAGGAAATAGTGGCGTACCGGTATAGCCTCGATAACATCCCGATATTGTCGATGATCAACACATTAGGCTCTGGCCAACCCGGCCTCGATCCCGCCGTCCCTGAACCGCCGGCGCCCACTCTCCCCCCGCCCTTGGTCGCCGAAGTCCCGGCGGGAGCCACCCAAACAGAATAACGGATACAATGTCGAAACAGCCGCTCCACCTCCACCAGCCGGTCCTCCCCAATCTCATGCGGAGCAATAATGAACCGGATCTCCGGATGCGAATTGGCATAGTGGTCCAACTCCTCCTCGTCCTCCTCCCAGGTACTGCCCGCGACAATCACCGGATGCCCGCTACACCAGGCCTCGATCAGCGGTAAAGGAGCACTTTCCCTGGCAATCTCTATCACCCGGTCGAATCGCGTATCCCCGCTGACACTGACCTGCCCGGCCAACCCCCGCCCTTCCAGCAAAGCCCTGGAAGTCTCGGTCTGGACGAAAAGATGCGTAAAGCATTCCAGCATATACCGGTGCAACCGGCCATACCATTTGAAAAAAGGCTGATCCGCCCGAAATACCCCCGATACCAACAACACCGGAATAGCCCTCTTCTTTAATTCCACCAGGTAGTAATACCAATAATCATATTTGACCCACAATACCAGGGTAGGGCGCACCAGATCAATAAACCGCCTGGCATTTCCCGGACTATCCAGCGGGAGGTAGTATACATGATCCGCCCCCTCATAATCCTTCTTGGCCCGATACCCGGAAGGAGAGAAGAAAGTAAGTACGATCCGGGCCCCGGGCGACTCCCTGCGCAAAGCTTCGATCACCGGCCTGCCTTGCTCGAACTCCCCAAGAGAGCTGCAATGCATCCATATGACTGGGTATTTTCCAACGCCACCCTCGGTCGCCGAAGCCTTGGCGAAGGCGACCCCCTCTGCCGCCGCCCCCGCAAAATCGCTCTGTATCCGCTCAAAAATACCCTTGCGCCCATCCAGCCATTCTCTGGCCTTTCGATTCCAGGGCGCTACCAGCCGGATCCCCACTTTATAAAACCACAGAAAAACATGATAGAAAATGATACTCAACTCGGCTTTTGTTTAATTGAATAATATGAATTCTGCCCGCCCATCGCAGTTATCCGCTACCGAAGTAGCCTCTACCGCACCGGTCATGCACAGACCTAAGACTTCGGAAACTACCACTTTAGAGCATTGGATAAACCACATTTTTGCAGTAGGTTTGTGCCCGTTTGCGGAGCTACGCCAGGCAAGTTTGCGCCCAAGCGTATTTCGCACAAACACATAAAACAAATCCGGACAGATTATGCGGCCCATTCAAATGGTAGACCTAAAGCAGCAATATACAAAAATAAAGAGTGAAGTTGATTCGGCCATCAGTGAGGTATTAGACAGCGTAGCGTTTATCAACGGACCTGCCGTCACCCAATTCACCGCCGCCCTCTCTGCCTACACCGGGTCTAAACATGTCATCCCTTGCGCCAATGGCACCGATGCCCTGCAGATTGCCCTCATGGCCCTTGACCTGCAACCCGGCGATGAAGTGATCACCCCCTCCTTTACCTATATCGCCACGACGGAAGTCGTAGCCCTCCTGAGGCTCAAACCCGTTTTTGTCGAGGTCGACCCTAAAACTTTTTGTATCGACCCCGCCGCCCTGGAAGCAGCTATAACCCCCCGCACGAAAGCCATCGTACCCGTCCATCTCTACGGTCAGGCCGCTCCCATGAAAGAGATCATGGACATCGCAAAAAAACATGGACTGGCGGTCATCGAAGATAACGCCCAGGCGATCGGCAGCGACTACACCTTCCCCGACGGAACCAAAAAGAAGACCGGCAGCATCGGCACGATCGGCGCTACCTCCTTCTTCCCTTCCAAAAATTTGGGCTGCTACGGAGACGGAGGAGCAATATTTACAGATGATGACGCGTTAGCTACGCGGTTGAAAATGATTGCCAACCATGGACAAAGCCGTCGCTATTATCATGAACTGGTAGGCTGCAACAGCCGGCTGGATTCTCTGCAGGCAGCCGTCCTCAATGTCAAACTGAAAAAGTTGGATGAATACATTCTGGCGAGACAAGCAGCTGCCGACTATTACGATAATGCTTTCCGCAACCACCCGAAGATCACAACACCTTATAGGGCTTCGTATAGCCGTCATGTTTTTCACCAGTATACGCTTGTTCTGGAAGGAGTCGATCGCAACGGACTGAATGAATTCCTGGCTACCAAAAGCGTCCCGTCCATGATTTATTATCCCGTACCCGCCCACCGTCAACAGATGTTCGCCGCCTCTGGTGGTAACAGCTATCAACTGGCAACAACAGACTGGCTGACGGAAAGAGTGATTTCATTACCTATGCATACCGAATTAGACGACGAGCAGCTACATATGATCAGTTCCTCCGTATTGGAATACGTTAATAAAAACTGATTATTTAACTCCTAAACAGATTTTCATGAAAATTGCAGTGATTGGCACCGGATACGTAGGACTCGTGACAGGCACCTGTTTCGCAGAAACAGGCAACGATGTCTGCTGCGTGGATATCGATAAGAACAAAGTACAAAAGCTTTCAAACGGCCAGATAACTATCTATGAACCCGGCCTGGAGAAACTCTTCCTCCGTAACCTGAAAGAAGAAAGACTTAAATTCACCACCAACCTCGAAGAAGGCATCAAAGATGCTCAGATCATCTTCCTCGCCCTTCCGACCCCGCCAGGTGAAGACGGCTCCGCCGATCTGAAATATATCCTCGGTGTATCCGATGACCTCGGCAAGATCCTCAAGGACTATAAGGTCATCGTCGACAAAAGTACTGTCCCCGTTGGTACCGCAGAAAAGGTGCGGGCAGCCATTGCCAAAAATTGCAAAGTGGAATTCGACGTGGTCTCCAATCCCGAATTTCTCCGGGAAGGCGTCGCAGTGGATGACTTCATGAAACCCGACCGCGTCGTCATCGGCGTCTCCTCCGAACGGGCCCGCAAAACCATGAACGATCTCTACAGCCCCTTCGTCCGCCAGGGTAATCCCATCATCTTCATGGACGAAAGGTCCGCAGAATTGACGAAATATGCCGCCAACTCCTTCCTGGCGACGAAGATCACTTTCATGAATGAAGTGGCATTGCTTTGCGAAAAACTGGGCGCGGATGTGGATATGGTAAGGCGCGGCATCGGCAGCGACGAACGTATCGGCAAAAGATTCCTCTTCCCCGGCATCGGCTACGGCGGCAGCTGCTTTCCTAAAGACGTACAGGCCCTCGTGAAGTCTTCCCAGGAAGTAAGCTACGATTTCAAGATCCTCAACGCAGTCATGGATGTCAATGAACGGCAGAAGCTCCACCTGTTGCCCAAAATCAAAAAGTATTTCAAAGACAATCTCAAAGGCAAACACTTCGCCCTCTGGGGACTGGCCTTCAAACCCAATACCGACGACATTCGCGAAGCCCCGGCACTATATATGATCGATGCCCTGCTCGCAGAAGGCGCCACCCTCAGTGTATTCGATCCCGAAGCCATGAATAATGTGAAACAACTCCTTGGCGATAAAGTCTCCTATGCCGAAAGCCAGTATGAAGCTCTCGAAGGCGCGGATGCATTGATTATTGCCACGGAATGGAACGAATTCCGTACCCCCAATTTCCTGAAGATTGTCACCACGCTGAAGAATAAGGTCATCTTCGACGGCCGCAACCTGTTCGATATTGCAGCCATCCGTGAACTGGGATTTTATTACGAAAGCATCGGACGGGCTCCTGCCGACGGTACCAAAAAGCATTAAAACGAAATCTACTATGAGTAAAGATCGGGTATTGATCACCGGTGCGGCGGGATTTCTGGGGTCCCATCTCTGTGACCGCTTCATCAAAGAAGGTTATCACGTCATCGGCATGGACAACCTCATCACCGGCGATCTCCGTAATATCGAACACCTGTTCAAACAGGAACACTTCGAATTCTATCATCACGATGTCAGCAAGTTCATCCATGTGCCCGGTCCACTGACATATATCCTGCACTTTGCTTCGCCCGCCAGTCCAATCGATTATCTCAAGATACCGATCCAGACCCTCAAGGTCGGCTCGCTGGGAACGCATAACTGCCTCGGCCTGGCCAAATCCAAAAACGCACGGATGCTGATCGCCTCCACCTCCGAGATCTACGGCGATCCCCTCGTCCACCCGCAGACGGAAGAATATTGGGGAAACGTCAACCCTATCGGCCCCCGCGGCGTCTATGACGAAGCCAAACGCTTTCAGGAAGCCATGACGATGGCTTATCATAATTTCCACGGCCTCGAGACCCGCATCGTCCGAATCTTCAATACCTACGGTCCCAGAATGCGCCTCAACGACGGCCGCGCCCTGCCGGCTTTCATCGGTCAGGCACTCCGTGGTGAAGACCTGACGGTATTCGGTGACGGCAGTCAGACCCGCTCATTCTGCTATGTGGACGACCTGGTGGAAGGCATCTATCGCCTCCTGCTTAGTGACTATTACCTTCCCGTCAATATCGGGAATCCGTCGGAGATCACGCTTAAGCAGTTTGCAGAAGAAGTCATCGCCCTTACAGGCACCAAACAAAAGATCGTCTACCGACCCCTTCCGGTCGATGACCCCAAACAACGTAGGCCGGATATCTCCCGCGCCCGCGAGATCCTGGGCTGGGAACCGAAAGTCGAACGCAAGGAAGGCCTCAAAGCAACCTACGAATACTTCAAATCCCTGCCCTCCGAAGAATGGGCCCGGCAGCCTAAAGAATTTGTCAGCAGAAGTTAGCTAAAAGCACTGAAACCAATATATGGACGAGGCAAAGATTTTCGAAGATCTGCTCCAAAAAAGGGCCAAACTGGCCGTCATCGGACTCGGTTACGTCGGATTACCCATCGCCCTGGAATTTGCCCGGACAATCTCCGTCATCGGATTCGATATCAATGCCCGGCGCATCGACATGATGCGAAATGCCATCGATCCCAGCAAAGAAGTGGAGGCCGCAGAATTCGCCGGCCGCGACATCGTCTTCACCGACGACATCGAGATCCTCAAGCAGGCCCGCTTCTTCATCATCGCCGTTCCTACCCCCGTCGATAAATACAATACCCCCGATCTGAAACCACTGATCGGCGCCTCCGGTACGGTCGGTAAGGCACTCAAAAAAGGCGACTATGTCGTGTACGAATCCACCACCTACCCGGGCTGCACCGAGGAAGACTGCCTGCCGATCCTCGAAAAGATCTCCGGATTGAGCCTGCAGAATGGTGATATCAGCCTCGGCTATTCCCCCGAACGCATCAACCCGGGCGATAAGAAACACACCCTCCGTACAGTCGTCAAAGTGGTGTCCGGTAATACCCCGCTCGCCCTGGACGAAATCGCCAAAACCTATTCCCTCGTCGTCGACGCCGGCGTTCACCGCGCCCCCTCGATCAAAGTGGCCGAAGCCAGCAAGATTGTCGAGAACACGCAGCGCGACCTCAACATCGCCCTGATGAATGAATTATCTCTTATCTTTGACCGCATGGCCATCAATACCTATGATGTCATCGAGGCCGCCGGCACCAAATGGAACTTCCTGAAATTCCAGCCCGGTCTCGTAGGCGGACACTGTATCGGCATCGATCCCTATTACCTGACCTATAAGGCGGCAGCATTGGGTTACGAGTCGAAAGTCATCGCCTCCTCCCGTTACATCAACGACGATATGGCAAAATATGTGGCCCGTAAGATAATCACTCATGTCCTGCGCATCTCCAATAAACCGAAAGTGCTCGTCAAAGGCGTGACTTTCAAAGAAAACGTCAGCGATATCCGCAACTCCCGTATCGTCGATGCCGTAAAGGAACTGCTGGCCTTCAATATTGCCGTCGACGTCGAAGACCCCTATGCCATGGAAGATGAAGTGCATGAAGAATATGGTCTGCACCTCGCCCGTAAGGTGTCCAATAATTATGACGCCGTGATCATTACCGTGCCACATACACCCTATAAAGATTTGGATGACGCTTATTTCACTTCCATCACCCGTGAAGGCGCCCTCATCGCTGACTTGAAAGGAACTTATAAAAACAAGATCATTAACAGAAAATACTGGAGCCTGTAATGTCCACCCAAAGCAAGACAATCCCCCCCAAAATTATTATGGTCACCGGCGGGGCCTGTTTCATCGGCTCCCACGTCGTAAGATTATTGGTCAATAAATACCCCGGCTATCACATCGTCAACCTCGATGCGCTGACCTATGCCGGTAACATGGCCAACCTCAAAGATGTGGGGAAAGCCCCGAACTATACATTTGAAAAAGGGGATATCACCGATGAAGCCCGCATCCGGGAGCTTTTCGAACAATATCATTTCGACGCCGTCATTCACCTGGCGGCCGAAAGCCACGTAGATCGCTCTATCATGGACCCCCTGGCCTTCGTAAAGACCAACGTCCTCGGTACGGCTATCCTTCTCCACGCCGCCCACGCCGCCTGGAAAAAAGACCCTGCAGGCAAGCTTTTCTACCATGTATCTACCGATGAAGTCTACGGCTCTCTGGGTAAGGAAGGCTTCTTTACAGAAGAAACACCCTACGATCCCAGGTCGCCTTACTCCGCTTCCAAAGCTTCGTCCGACCATTTCGTCATGGCCTGGTACCATACCTACGGCATGCCCGTCATCCTCTCTAACTGCTCCAATAACTACGGATCAAACCATTTCCCTGAAAAGTTGATCCCGCTCATGATCAATAACATCCTTCATCATAAACCGCTGCCGGTCTATGGTAAGGGAGAGAACGTTCGCGACTGGCTCTTCGTAGAAGACCATGCAAGGGCCATCGATACGATCTTCCATCATGGAAAGACCGGAGAAAAATACAATATCGGGGGCTTCAACGAATGGAAGAACATCGATATCGTCAACCTGCTATGTGGCATTATGGATAAAAAACTGGGCCGCACACCAGGGGAATCAGCCCAACTGATCACCTACGTCAAAGACCGACCCGGTCATGACCTTCGCTATGCCATCGACGCTACTAAATTGAATAAAGAACTGGGCTGGAAACCTTCACTGCAATTCGAAGAAGGCCTGGAAAAAACCGTCGACTGGTACCTGGCGAACCAGGATTGGGTCAAAGCAGTGACATCCGGAGATTATCAAAATTACTACGCGGAGCAATACGTTAAAAGATAGATATGCCTTTCATAAATACCGACATAGCAGACTTATTGATCATCGAACCTGCTGTTTATAAAGACGAACGCGGATTTTTTTTCGAATCTTATAACGAGCAAACCTTCCACAAAGGAGGGATCACCAACCGATTCGTTCAGGATAACCAATCTTTTTCTCTTTACGGCGTCATCCGCGGCCTGCACTACCAGCTAGACCCATATGCACAGGCCAAGCTGGTCCGGGTCTTACAAGGCCGAATATTGGACATAGCCGTTGACATTCGCCGGAATTCGCCGACATATGGAAAATATGTCAGCATAGAACTATCCGATGAGAACAAGCGCCAACTCCTCGTTCCCCGCGGCTTCGCCCATGGTTTCTCCGTACTCAGCGAGACAGCGTCAGTATTATATAAATGTGATGCCTTTTATCACAAAGAGAGTGAAGGCGGCATCCGATACAATGACCCCCAGCTGAATATCGACTGGCAGATACCGGCCGGAAAAGCTGTCGTCTCTTCCAAAGACCTCGAACTACCCCTTTTCGCCGATTCCAGGAATAATTTTTAATAAGCGGGAAAGTTCCCGGCCCGACAAATAATCGCAGCATGGAAAAAACGAAGATCCTCGTCACCGGCGCCAACGGCCAATTAGGCCGCGAACTACAGATCCTTGCTCCAGCCTTCCCGGAACTCGACTTCCTCTTCTTCGACCGCGCCTCCCTCTCCATCGCCGACCCCGACGCTATCAACACCTTCTTCGCCCGCGAACGCCCCGCATACTGCATCAACTGCGCCGCGTACACCGCTGTCGACAAAGCCGAATCCGAACGGGACAGCGCATTCCTTATCAACGCTGACGCCGTCGGCTACCTCGCCACCGCCTGCCGCAACACCGGCGCCCGCCTCATTCATATCTCCACCGACTACGTGTTTGATGGTAATTCCGCCACTCCCCTGAAAGAAGACGACGCCACCGATCCCATTAATGTATATGGCGCATCCAAGCTCGAGGGCGAACGTCAGGCCATCCAATACCACCCCGATGGCACACTCATCATCCGGACAGCCTGGGTGTACTCCGAATTCGGCAACAACTTTGTCCGGACCATGATCCGGCTCATGAAAGAACGACCCTCAATCAATGTGGTCAGCGACCAGGTCGGTTCACCTACCTATGCCGCCGATCTCGCTGCCGCCATCCTCCACATCATCACCGCAACAACCCCATCGACCCCATTGACCCCATTGCCCCCCGCCGCAACAAAACTCCCATTCACCCCCGGCCTCTACCACTACAGCAATGAAGGCCGTATCAGCTGGTATGAATTCGCACTCGCTATCCGCGAACTCATCGGCAGCACCTGCGATGTACACCCTATCCCCACCACTCAATACCCCACACCCGCCAAAAGACCTCATTTTTCCCTGCTCGACAAAAGCCTGATCCGTGCTACGTATGGTCTTGTCATTCCCGAATGGCAACCCAGCCTGGTATCCTGCATAGAAAAAATTCGTTGATAATTCTCAATAATTACTCTTACTGTGGAAAAGTAGGCCGCGGCAAAAGACTATACAATAGCGATCTTACTTTATATGTAAAACGGCAACAACCAATCTTTTTTTGAGATTATTTCTGAATAATGTCCTATCGCATATCTAAAGTGGGGCCGTTAGATATTGCGGCAGACACTCAAGTTCTATAGCTTGCATCCGACCTTAATCCAAATCTATGAGACCTATTTACACTTTCCTTATCCTTCTATGCCTTATCTCGATGATACCACCGTGTTACATCCGGGCTGAAGGAACCAAACAAGTGATGCCCAATTCTACAAACGGTACCGGGCTGATCGTTTCTACGACCACCACTTTCCCCCTTGGCAACGTCGGTAGCTATCTCAACTGTCCCGTCGACGATCGCATCTTCTTTCATATCAGTAACTACACGACAGAAACCTTTTATTATGGCTTCAACTGGGAGACGCTGTCGCCCGCGACACCCATTACTACCTACACCGATGTCTGGATGAATGTTTACGATCCGACCGGAGCACCGGTGCCGGGATCGCCCTTCCTCCTGAACAGCACCGCCGGGCAGGCAGGCTTTATCAGCACATATCCCCAGGCGATCCAGGGACCCAAGATCGGCGGTTTACCGACCACAGGGTATATACCGGGTATCTTCACACCTTATATGAACGGTGACTATTATGTGACCTTCTATCGCAGTGATAATGGTGGTGTTACCCATATCACCGGCGGCGAATCGATGCTGTCTAAATATTTCGACCTGACGGTCGCCGCAGGCGTCGTCCGGGAGACCGGCCGCGTGCATTGCAGCGACTGGGCATTCTCCGTATACAATCCCGCCAGCAGCGATATTCAGGATCCGCTGACCCCGACGAATGCCGAATTCTTCGGCTATACTCCGGATTCAGTTACCATTAAGGTCTCCTTCCCGGCGACCGGCTTCGAGCCGCTGTCGTATATCGTGGCCTTCAACAGTAACGGTTGCGGCAATAGCGGCAACTGGCCCCTGGACCGTCGATCGATCGTCCTTCAGACCCTGGTATCCCCTTACCTCACCAACGGCTATCTCGTCTTTCTCAATCCACCTGACCCCACGGTATATCCGATCTCATCCATACCAACCCCGCCGGTGTTGCTCAATCCGGTGATATCGGGTTGTCCACCCGGCCCTTATAACGTCCGTTTCTCGGCGCCGCAGGCAGGAGATTATTATCTGCTCTTCGACCTGAATGGCATTCCCGGTTACCAGCCGAATTCCGCCGATCTCTGGATCGAACTCGACAATCAATCCCCCGGCATTATCACCTATGTCTGGAATGGATTGAATGGCCTCGGTCAGCCAGTGCCGGCCAATACCAGCTTTCCCATTACCTTCTCCTTCCGGAAAGGTCGTATCAATATTCCCATTTATGATGATGAGCTGAATATCTACGGTTTCAACGTCGCCGGTGTTTCGCCGGCCGGAGCGGTATCGACGAACCCGACCCTCTACTGGAACGATACGTTGCTATCTAATGCTGGAACTGACTGCTCGAGCAACAATAATAACTATACCGGATCCGGTTATGATAATTCTATCCTCGGCATCACACCCGCACCCGTGGGCGCCCCAACGATCGGCCGCGCCTGGAACGGCAACGGCAATCCCACCAATGTCATCCCGGCGCCCGCAGTCTATTACAGCGGCACCCCTAATGACAGCGACAACGTCCAGTGTAACGACTTCGGAAACGCCCGCCTGATCAATACCTGGACCTGGGGCATCGTACTCAATTCCACACAGACGCTCACCCTCACCTGCGTCGACGTGTCCGGAACGGTCTGGGATGACGCCGATGGCAGCGCGAAAGGCACCTTTACGAATATCCGCACCAATAGCGAACAGGGTACCAACGCCGGCAATGACCTCTATGCCAGTCTGGTGGACCCGATCTCCGGCGACGTGTTGTCTTCCGTCCCCGTCAATGCAAACGGCACATATACATTGACGAATCTTCCCGTCAATTCCGTCGGGATGGAGATCTACCTTTCTACCACCGAAGGAGTGGCCGGCAGCCCGGCGCCCGCGACGGGCCTTCCGCCTAATTGGGTGAATACATCTCCGCTGATCCGGACTTTCAGTGTCGGTGATACCAGTGTCACCGGCATGGACTTCGGTATCGAACAGTTGCCCAACAGCAACAATCAAAACTATACGATCGGTACGCCCGCACTCAATAGTTACCTCACCCTGAACGAATCCGGGTCGGTCGCTGACCCCGGACCTCTTTCCGGCTCAGATCCCGAAGACGGTATTCTCGGCAGCGGCGATACGGTCATGATCACCTCGACGCCTACCAATAATGAACAACTTTATTACAATGGCATACTGGTGACGACCAACATGGTCATCATTGGTTATAATCCGGCCCTTTTGCAAATCAAATTCACGGATGTCAACGAGGTCGTTACGTCTTTTACCTATGCGTACATAGATGCCGCAGGCAAGGCAGATCCTACGCCTGCGACCTATACGATCAATATGTCCGTTGATCTTTCCAACACCATGTCCTCTTTTACCGGCAAGACGACCGACGATGGCAATGTGCTCAGTTGGACCTCCTATAACGAGACGCCGGCTACCCGGTTCACCGTGCAACGATCACCCGACGGAGTAAACTATACAGCCATCGGATCCGTCGCCGGTACAGGAAATGGGACTACCGTCAACCATATGTTTACGGACAATAGCCCGTTGCCTAATACGCTGAATTATTATCGCCTGGAATGGACAGATGGCAGCGGTGATATAGCATACAGCAATATCGTTACGCTGAATGGCTCTTCTGTCAGCACCTTTCTCGGCCTTGTCCCTAACCCCTTCCGGGATGAAGTCACCGTTCAGTTGAGCCTGCCGCAGGCAGAGCCTGTAGCTATCCGGATACTCGACAGCAGGGGCGTGGTGCTGAGGCAGATCCAGTACCAGGGCACTAAGGGATCGAATTCCATCCAATTGAATGGACTATCCAACCTGCCCGCTTCCATCTATTTCATCCAGGTGGTGCTGCCCGACCAGACATTTGTGAAAAAAGCTTTTAATACGCGATGATCGGCCTGTCGCACCCGCAGAACCACAGACTCACAGCTCCGGAGGCGCGTTTTCCTTGCGCCTCCGGCATGAGTTCCCGGCTAACCTATGATCGCCCTAAACTTTAAATCCAAAACCCAGCCGGTATGAAAAAGAATTTCTTGCTTGCCATCCACTGCCTCGCCATTGGAACAGCCGCCTTTGCCCAAAGCAACGAATCGGTCACATCCACGGTAGTCAACAATATCCTGCTAGGTAATTATACCCCCTCTACCTACGCGGCCTCTACAGTCATTATTGACCCCAACACCATTTCCGCCGGACTCCTGAAGAATATCTCGGCCGATAGTCTTACCGCTGATCTGTATTCGCTTAATAGCTTTCAAAACAGGAACACCTTTTCAGACACCACTTCTACAACGACAGGTATCGGCGCCACCCGCCGTTGGGTCTATAACAAATTCCTGCAGTACAGCAAGGCCACCGGCAGCAGATTACAGGTGGGCTATCTGCAGTTCACCTATGATCCGACATCCTATCCCTGCACGGAAAACCCTTCGATCCAGACCCATTACGATGTACTGGGTGTGCTCCCCGGTAGCCAGACGACCGATAAGTCCCTCATCATCGTCGAAGGTCACATGGATAGCCGGAATGTCAACAATTGTGATGCTGCCGGCAGCGCCCCCGGTGCAGGCGACAACGCCACCGGCACGGCTCTGGTGATGGAGTTGGCCCGGGTCATGAGCCAGTATACTTTTAAAAATACCATCGTATTTGCAGTCAATACCGGTGAAGAGCAGGGGTTGCTCGGTGCTGGTGCTCTGGCCAATTATCTCAAAAGCCAAAAGGTTTTGATCAAGGCAGTCAACAATAATGACGTCTCGGGTGGTATCTTCTGCGGCCGTACCGCCTCCGCCCCCGGCTGTCCCTACTATGGCAATATCGACAGCATCGATCTTCGCATCTACTCACTGGGTGATGTCAACTCGGCGAACAAGCAATGGGCCCGCTATGTCAAGCTCGAATACAAAGAACAGCTCAGTAGCATAGTCTCCGTACCGACGGATCTGCAGATCATGGAGTTGGAAGATCGTGTCGGTAGAGGAGGAGACCATGAGTCCTTTACCGGTATCGGTTATACAGCCGCACGCTTAACTCAGGCCAATGAAGATGGCGACGCCAATAGCGACAGCACGGGCTATACCGACCGTCAACACAGCGTCAGGGACAGCTTGGGCCGTGTCAATAGTGAGGGAGTCATCGATTCCATTTATCTCAATGCCGACTATCTGGCCCGCAATACCCTCGTCAATGGTAATTCTCTTGCGATGGTAGCACTGGGCCCCGATACGATCACCCTCAAACCAGCTGTACTGAGCGCTAACCGCGTACGCGTGGCGCTAACCCCCGCCGGCTCGCCCGCCTACCGCATCGCCGTCCGATCGGCCACCAACGACTGGGACTCCGTCTATACGGTCACGGGAGTCTCCGTAGATACGATCACGGTGCCTTACCCTACGGAGACCACCTTTTATATCAGCGCCGCTGCCGTCGACTCCAGCGGGACGGAAAGCCAGTTCTCTACGGAATATACCCTCTCGACGGACCTCGTCATCCTTGACCTCCAGCCAGATACCACCAAGCCGACACCACCGCCGCCAACGTACTACGGCATCCAGCTCCTGCCCAACCGGCCCAATCCGTTCGATGAATCGACCCTCATTACGATCAATTCCGGAACCGATATTTTCGCCGGCAGGACCGTGCTCCTGATCACTTCGATCGATGGCAAAGTCATCAGCCGCATCCCTGTGTCGCTCCAAACAGGCCCCAACCAGGTGGTGTACAATCACGGCTATGGCGTAGCCGGCATCTACATCTGCTCCCTGATCATCGACGGGCTGCCCGTACAAAGCACCAAAATGCTCTTCGCCCCGCGGTGATCCCAACATTAAGAATTCTGGTCCCTCGTCACTATTTCCTCAACGGCTTTAAGCCGGGAAAAGCTGCCGGTCCCAGCGGTTACGTGACGGTGAAATTCATCATCAATTGCAGCGGCATGACAGGCCGGTTCCGGCTGCTGGAAATGGACAGCACCTATCAGCCTGCCCATTTTGATGACGGCATTACCGGCCAGTTACTGGCCCTGGTCAAAGGATGGAATAACTGGAAGGCCCCTCACTATAAAGGAAACGACATCTGATTTTAAATAATTCTTATTTTTTTCTAACTTCATTGTTCAAACCTAACTAATTGAACGAGAGAAGTACTGAAATACGGTCCTTGTGGCTGAGCGTCTGCCAACACGGCGATGCAAAAGCCTTTGAAGCCCTCTTCTCCATCTGCTACCCCAAACTGCTCAATTTTTGCCTGATGTATGTCCTGCGCAAAGAACCCGCTGAAGAGGTCGTATCCGACGTTTTCGTTAAATGCTGGGTCGACAGAGCGGCATTGCTGGAAGTCCAAAATCCTGAAGTATACCTGTTCGTAGCCGTCAAGAACCAGGCCTTGAATTATCTCAAACGATTCTCCCACTATCATTTGGTCAGCGTCGGCGACATTGATACCGACGACATGATGAATTCCCTCTACCCCGAAAGAGACATCGAACGCCGGGAACTGATGTTCAAAATGAACCAGGCCATTTCCCTGTTGCCCCGCCAGTGCCAGATCATTTTTCGTCTCATCAAGGAAGACGGCATGAAATACAAAGAAGTGGCCGAGATCCTTCATATCTCTCCCCGCACCGTTCAGACACAACTGTTCCGCGCGATCGCCAGGCTCAGACAAACCCTCCGCCCTTACCTCGAACAGCCCTCAGGCATGAAACCCTCCGACAGAACCCCCCCCGATAGAACCCCCTCCGACAGCCCCCCCTCCGACAGAAAATTGCCGGCCTGGCTGCCACTGATCCTTTTGCTCGCCCTCCACTAAATTTATTTTCCAACCTTGTAGGCAATTTAGCCCCTCCTGGTTGTCCTATGGATGACGAAAGTCATTATTCATGGATAATCAACAATTTGAAGAACTGCTAATCAGAGAATTGACCGGAGATCTCCTCCCGGAGGAGCGTCAGGCGCTGCTGGCTTATTTACAGACCGACCCCATCAGACGAAAAGAATATGAAATTTTCAGGGATTTCTGGGCACAGAATGACCTTACCTATGCCAATAGCCATTCCGTCTTTAAAAAGATTAAGCATAAGATCGGGGCGGAAGAACAGGTCCGCGTGACCCCCGCCGTCCCCGTCATTACCCTTCCCCGCCGGCGCCGCCTGTTTGGACGCAGTGCAGCCGCCATACTGTTTTTCATGCTGGGCGGATATGGCGTCTATCGTTATTTCCATACAGCACCGGTCGAAAACCCCGCCTGGCAGGAAAAATATACCGCCCGCAAGACACGATCGAAAATGATCCTCGCAGATGGATCAACCATCGCCTTGAATTCGGACAGCCGCCTGAAATATCCGGTCTCCTTTGACGGCCCCACCCGGGAAGTATACCTGACCGGCGAAGCCTTTTTCAATATTCGAAAAGATCCCGACCATCCCTTTATCATTCATACAGACAAAATGAATATCCGGGTGCTGGGGACATCTTTCAATGTACGCAGCTATCCCGGTGATGCCGCCATGGAGACCACCCTGCTGCAGGGCAGTATCGAAGTCACCTTCCCGGACCGGCCAGCCGACAAGATCATTCTGAAACCGACAGATAAACTGGTGATCCGCAATTCCATCACACCTGCCGACTCATTGCAAAACCTTCCCGCCAAAGATGGCGACAAGGCCGGCAACAAAGGTGCCCCGGAAACGAAATACGCGCTGACAGGACTCACCTATTTCCGCAACCAGCACAATACCATCGTCGAGACCTCCTGGATCGACGACAAACTGGTGTTTAGCAATGAAGAATTCGGGAACCTGGCCCGTAGACTGGAACGGTGGTATGGCGTCTCTATCGTCTTTGACAAAATGGAGTTGATGAGGATACCCTTCACCGGATACTTTCAAAAGGAAAATATAACAGAGGCCTTATATGCCCTCCAACTATCCGAAAAATTTCAATATGCCATAAAGGATTCTGTCATCCATATTTATTAACCTTAAAATGCAACCGCTGCTTATGCCAAAGAAAAAATAAAAAAAGCGGGAATTGCAAAGCAACTCCCGCATGCGCCGAATGACTAACTGTTTAAAACAGCTTCAGTACCAGTGAAGCTGTTATTAATCATCCTCAATCGTAAATATATGAAATTTTTTAAACACCCCTCCGGGGTGGAGGTGTTCTATTGGCTTTTAAAGAAATTGACGATAATGAAATTGATCATAGCACTGATTTTGATCTTTAATTTGAACAGCTTTGCCAAGAGCTATTCTCAGTCAAGGATCACTCTGAATGTGCGGGGAACTGAACTGAAAAAAGTGCTGGGCCTGATCGAAAAGCAAAGCGACTACCATTTTTTATTCAGTGACCGTAAATTGCCTGCCGATAAGAAAGTAGATCTCAGCGTCAAAGACGAAGAGGTATTGACCGTACTCAGCCATTTACTCCAAAGCGCAGGGTTCACCTACTACGAACTGAACAATAAATTGATCGTGATCACCCAGGCCGGAACCCCCGCAGATAAAATTACGGTGACAGGCAAGGTAACATCGGATAAGGGAACACCAATACCCGGCGCTACCATCCGGGTAAAAGGAACAGCCGTCGGCATAGCGACTGACAGCACCGGCTCCTTTACTATTAATGTAGAAAGCAATGCGATCCTGCAGGTGTCATCTATCGGCTACCAGGGAGCAGAGATCCCGGTCGGCGGCCGCACTACATTGACGATCGCCTTACAGGCGACGACCGCCTCGATGGATGATGTCGTAGTAGTAGGCTACGGCAGTCAGAAAAAGATCGATCTGACAGGTTCCGTATCCACGCTCGATGGCGACAAAGACCTGGCCTGGAAGCCGGTCGGCCAGGTATCGGAAGCCCTCCAGGGAACGCTGTCGGGCGTTACCGTGACACAGAGCGGCGGCCAGCCGGGCAACGACCAGGGCACGATCCGCATCCGCGGTATCGGCACCTTCAATGACAGTGACCCGCTCGTGCTCGTCGATGGCGTCCAATACAATATCAATGATATAGACGTAAATGACATCGCCTCGGTGTCTGTGCTGAAAGACGCCGCCGCTTCAGCCATTTATGGTATCCGCGCCGCCAATGGCGTTATCCTCATCACGACGAAGCGCGGGTCGATCGGCAAATCCAAAGTATCCTATGCCGACTACTTTGGCTGGCAAAAAGCTACCCGCCTGCCGGATTATGTCGGCGCACCGGAATACATGCAACTGTCGAATGAGACCTATGAGAACAATGGCGGCTCTGCCGTCTTTACGGATTCGATGATCGCCGCGTATAACACCCCCAATCGCAATCTCGACCTGTATCCCAATAATGACTGGATAAAGATGATCCTGATCGGCAGCGGATTTCAGCAGCAGCATAGCGTATCCCTGTCGGGAGGTGCCCAGAATATCAAATACCGGTTTTCCACCAACTACTTCGACCAGAAAGGCTTGATCGACAGGATGGACTTCCAACGGATCACCATCCGGCTGAACACCGACATCAATGTGACGGACAAACTGACCTTCAGCGCCGATATCTCGGCCCGGCTGGCAGATCAGACAATGCCGCAGGATAATGGAACAGGATCGGCCTTCTTCCAGTTCGGTGAAGCCAATGTCATGAACCCCACGCTGGTCAATAAATACAGTGACGGCACCTGGGGCGTAGGCAGAGGAGACGGTAACCCCATCCGTATTCAGCAGGAAGGCGGATTGTACGATTACAAGAGCAACCTGTTCACCGGTAACTTCAGGGCCAATTATGAGGTCATCAAAGGACTGACACTGACCGGCATGGCACAGGTTAATTATACGTCGGATTACAATAGCATGAATACCCTGGCGCTGCCGTATTACAATTTCTTCGTTACACCACATACCGTCCTCAGTACAGTCGGCCAGAATACGATCACCAAGGAATATGGTGGCGCCTGGTTCAGAGATTTCCAGGGACTGGCAGAATATCATAAAAGTTTCGGCAATCATTCCTTCAAGATCCTGGGTGGCCTCTCCAGCCTTTCCACCCGATATGACAGCCTCAGCGGCTACCGGTTAAATCTGACCACTTCCACCCTGGATCAATTGAACGCCTATGGCGCCAATGGCGAGACCAACAGCGGAACGGCCAATGAATACGACCTCGTGTCCTTCTTCGGCCGCCTGAATTATTCCTATAAGGATAAATACCTGTTCGAAGCCAATATCCGGCGCGACGGTTCTTCCCGCTTTTTCCCCGGCCAGCAGTGGGGCACCTTCCCTTCTTTTTCTGCCGGCTGGCGCCTGTCCGCCGAAAGCTTCATGCAGGACCAGACCTTCTTCCAGGACCTGAAGATCCGCGGATCATGGGGTGAATTGGGGAATGACAATACCCTGGCCGCAACCGGAGGTGCATTGACGAATTACCCTTACCAGTCTACCTATATCTTTGGCAGCTATCCGTTCGGCGGCACATTGAATACCACAACCGAACTCAACGCGGTTCCCAACAATGGCCTCACCTGGGAGACGACAAAGATGACGGATGTGGGAGTGGACATGACGATCCTTCACAAACGCCTGGACGTCACCGCTGATTATTACATCAAGAATACCGACAATATCCTCTATCAGTTACCCATCCCCGAATCGGTAGGATTGACGGCATCCTACCAGAACGCCTTCAGCATGCAGAACAAGGGCTGGGAATTGGCGGCGAATTATCATAACAACGTCGGAAAGAATTTCAGGTATAATATCGGAATCAATTTATCCGACGTTCTCAACAAGGTCACCAATATGAAGGGCGCGGATTATATCCAGACGAATAGCAATGGTATCACGCAAGGGTACGAGACCGGCAAACCTATCGGCTCGTATTACGGCTACAAGTCACTCGGCGTTATCAAGACGACAGCACAGCTGGCCTCCGTTCCCACCGAACCATCTCCCGTAGCGCTCGGCGATCTGGAATATGCGGACATCAACAAGGATGGCACCGTCGGAACAAAAGACCTGGTCTACCTGGGCAGCAATATCCCGCGATATACCTATGGGGTTAATCTGGGTGCCGGCTATAAAGGCTTCGATCTGGGCGCCCTTTTACAAGGTGTCGGTAAGGTCGATATCAATGACATGATCATGCGGGCCGCACCGACCAGCCGGGATAATAATTTCAAGCCATACATGGCGGATGCCTGGACACCAGCCAATCCGAATTCCAATTACCCCAGACTGTCCACCGGCAAGCAGAATTATGTCTCCTCTTCCTACTGGATACAGAGCGGAGCCTACATCCGTCTCAAAAGCGTACAGCTGGGCTACACTCTCCCCAAACCATGGTTGCAGAAAGCCGGCTTTACCCGCGTCCGTTTCTATGTGTCGGGCCAGAATCTGCTGACTTTCTCAAAACTGGAGAAGGATATCGACCCGGAAGCACCTAATGATGACCGGTACTATCCGCAGGTAAAGACCTATACTTTTGGCTGTAATGTTGATTTCTAAAACGTTTATTATTATGAAAAGATTACTAATAAATATATTTGCCTTCATCTGCCTGTTGTCCGCCTCCTGCTCCAAACAGCTGAACAAGCAGCCGTTGGATGAGGTCGCCAGCACCACTTACTGGCAGACGCAGGCCGACGCCATAGAGGCTGTCAACCAGTGTTATGCTTATCTCAGCAATATCGACGTAGATTGCTTCCTTTCCTGTGCTACCGATGACAGCTATGCCTGGTCGGGCTGGCCGGTGGATGTACCGGCCGTAGGCAATGGCACGGCAACTGCCCAGCAAGGCACGTTCAATGATTATTGGAGCACGGACTACAAGGCCATCGCGGCCTGCAACAATGTCCTCGACAATATTGGCAACATCCCGTCTTCGGCCCTGCCCGATTCCCTGGCCAGCCGCTATCGGTCGGAAGCACGCTTTATCCGATCGTATTTTTACCAGGAGTTGATCGGCCTCTTTGGCGCCGTACCGCTCATAGAGCATATCCAGACACCTTCCCAGTTCGATGCAGCCAGGACATCCGTTGATAGCGTAGCCGCTTTCGTGGTGTCCGAGTTGACTGCCATTGCAGATAGCCTGCCTGTCAGCTATGATGCAGCCGACCAGGGCCGTGCCACCCGTGGCGCAGCACTCGCGGAATTGGCGAGAATGCAGCTCTACCAGGCCAATTATGCCGCAGCGATAACCGCAGCCCAGTCCGTGATGAGCCTTGGCGTATACAGCATCGACCAGACCGGATTTCTTAACCTGTTCAACGGCAACAATCCAAATAGCCCTGAAGTGATCTTTGCCGGCCAATACCTGCAGCCTACCGCTGCCAGTGGACTGGCTACCTGGGTCGGTGGTCCTACCCTGGGCGGCTGGTCAGAGGTGACGCCTACGGAAAAATTAGTCGATGATTATGAATGTACGGATGGACAGACGATCGCGAATTCCCCGCTCTATCGGGTCGACACTCCATATATTCATCGCGACCCACGGCTGTTGATGACCGTCATGATGCCCGGAGCCATCAATGTCGTCAATGGCGATACGATCAACATTGCCGCCCCCCATTCTATAGACGGGTTGGGCCAGAACAATGCCTCCTTTACCGGGTATTATTATAAGAAATATT
Source organism: Puia dinghuensis (assembly GCA_026225275.1). Lineage (GTDB taxonomy): Bacteria > Bacteroidota > Bacteroidia > Chitinophagales > Chitinophagaceae > Puia > Puia dinghuensis_B. The sequence goes on along the minus strand of JAMFSL010000165.1, from coordinate 17,936 downwards.
TCCCCTCGGTCGTCAACGGTCAATATTATAATAACTCCTTCAATAACGAGATACTCATCCGGTATGCGGAAGTACTGCTGACCTATGCCGAGGCGAAGATCGAATCAAATCAGATCGATCAGACGGTCTATGCCGCGATCAACCAGGTACGGCAGAGAACCGGCGTAGGACAGCCTGCGGCTTCGGCAGCGAACTATCCCGATCAGGCATCTATGCGCACACTGGTGCGGAGGGAACGGCATGTTGAATTCGCGATGGAGCCCCAACGGTTGTTCGATATCCGGCGCTGGCAGATCGCCGACTCGGTCATGCCGGGAATCCTGTATGGCGTGCTGAATAATTTCGACCCCACCCGGTCTGACTATGGCAAGCACGTACAGGTAGAAACCAGGGTATTTAATCCAGCCAGAGATTATCTTTGGGCTATTCCTCAGAATGAGTTATTATTAAATTCCAATCTGGCTCAAAATCCTAACTGGTAAAATAATGACATATACAGGCTGCTCTGCTATCATTTGTTTCGCTTTGACGCTCATGTGTATGGGTCAGCCGGCCGTCGCCCAATCAGGCGATGTCTCCATCCTGCCCACAGATAACGAGGCCGACATCATCCGCAAGGCCGCCCATGTCGTGCCTTCCGCCCGGCAGCTGCGCTGGCAGGAGCTGGAACTGACCGCTTTTTTTCACTTCGGGATCAATACGTTTACAGACCGGGAATGGGGCGACGGCAAAGAAGACCTCTCCGTTTTCAACCCGGCACAGCTGGACGCCCGCCAGTGGATCAAAGTGGCGAAGGAGGCTGGTATCAAACAGGTGATCCTGACAGCCAAGCATCACGATGGTTTTTGCCTGTGGCCTAGCGCATACACCGACCATACCATTAAGAATACACCCTATAAGAATGGTCACGGCGATATCGTAAAAGAATTCGCCGACGCGTGTAGGGAGTATGGTATGGGCTTCGGACTCTATCTCTCGCCCTGGGACCGTAATTCCCCCTCTTATGGCGATTCGGCTAAGTACAATGACCTGTTCATGCACTGGCTGACGGAGTTGTTGACGAACTATGGCAAGGTGGACGAAGTCTGGTTCGATGGCGCCAATGGCGAAGGACCTAACGGGAAAAAACAGGTATATGCCTTCGAGGCCTGGTACCAGCTGATCCGTCGTCTGCAGCCACAGGCAGTCATCGCCAGCATGGGACCCGATGTGCGCTGGGTAGGGACAGAGACAGGCCAGGGCAGATTAACGGAGTGGAGCGTATTGCCTCTCAACGCTACCCAACAGGAAAACATCGCCGCCAATTCGCAGAAGGACATGACCTTCGCGCCGCTGGGCAATATGATGAACGAAGACCTGGGCAGCCGGCAGCAATTGATGAAGGCCAGTGGCCTGATCTGGTATCCCGCTGAGACGGATGTCAGCATCCGGCCCGGCTGGTTCTACCACGACAAAGACGATGCAAAAGTAAGGACGCCCACCGGCCTCATGGATCTCTATTTCAGCTCGGTGGGCCGAAACGGCGTCCTGCTGTTGAATATTCCTCCTAACAGACAGGGCCTCATCAGCGATGCGGATGTCCATAGCCTGCAAGGGTGGCGCAAAGACATGGAGGCTACTTTTAATGTCAACCTGGCCGCGGGTGCCGTTGTCAAAAGTGCGAACGGTCGTCATGCAGAAGCGCTGACAGATGGAAATTTTACCACTTACTGGACCACCCGGGGGAATGATACGACGGCTACGATCGACTTTGCTCTCGCGGGCGAAAAGACATTCGATATAGTGGGCTTACAGGAAGAGATCAGCGTCGGGCAGCGGGTGGAAAAATTCAGGTTGGAGGCATACGAAGCCGGCAAATGGACCACCATCGCCGAGGGCACGACGATTGGGTACAAGCGGCTGATCCAGTTTCCGGCCGTGACCGCCAGGGCCGTCCGGCTGACAATCCTTTCTTCACGCCTCAACCCGACGATCGCCGAATTCGGCTTATATAAACTGGTGGAATGAATAGCCGGGTCATGATAGGGGACTCGGTCATGACAGTAGGTCGGTCCATGATATGGCTGGCGGCGGGAATTGCCTTTTGCTTCGGCAGCTGCTCTCATCGCCAGCCTCTTTTTACCCCCCTCTCTGCTGAGCAGACGGGTATCGACTTCCAAAATAAAATTGAAGAGTCCGCCAGCCTCAATATCCTGAAATATGAGTACATCTACAACGGCGGCGGCGTAGCGATAGGGGATGTCAACGGGGACGGCCTGCCGGATATCTATCTTACAGCCAACAGCCTGCCCGCAAGGCTTTATCTCAACCTGGGCCATATGCGATTCAAAGACATCACCGATGAGGCAGGCGTGGCCGGTCTGCCGGGATGGAAGACGGGAGCGTCATTCTGCGACGTCAACGGCGATGGACTTCCCGACATCTATGTCTGCTATTCAGGCAATGGACCTTCGGCCGAACGTCGCAACCAGCTCTTTATCAATAAAGGCCTGCAGAATGGGATACCGGTATTCGAAGACAAGGCCGCGGCCTATGGCCTCGATGGGGGTGGCGCCAACTCGACACAGGCCGCCTTCCTCGATTACGATCATGACGGCGACCTGGACATGGTCCTCATCGATCATGCCACTAAATTCTACGATCCGTTCTACAATACGCAGAAGCTACGCACCAAGCGTCATCCTTATTTCAGCTCGCGTTTTTACCGCAACGACTCCCATGGCGACAGCATTCATTTCACCGACGTCAGCGAACAGGCGGGCATCAAAGGAGGCGGCAATAATTTCAACCTGGGCGTGGCCATCAGCGATATGAATGGCGATGGCTGGCCGGATATGTATGTCACCAATGACTATGAAGAACAGGACTATCTGTATATCAATCAACGTGACGGTACTTTCAGGGATGCCACCCGGTCGTCGGTTGCCCACACCTCCCGCTATGGCATGGGCGTCGATATCGCCGATTACAATAATGACGGGATGCCGGATATCATGGTGCTGGATATGCTGCCGGCAGACAATCACCGGCAGAAGCTGCTCAAAGGTCCCGACGATTACGATAAGTACCAGCAGCTGACCGACAATGGGTATTATCATCAGAATATGCGAAATACGCTTCAGCTCAATATTGGCGTCCGGCCCAATGGCGATCCCGTATTCAGTGAGATCGGACAGTTGGCCGGTGTCGCCCATACCGACTGGAGCTGGACGCCGCTGTTGGCCGATTTCGATAATGATGGCTATAAGGATCTTTATATCTCCAATGGCTTTCCGCATGACTTCACCAACCTCGATTTCATGCGCTATACCGTGGCAGATGCAAAAGCGAAGTATGGACCCAATCTGCCGGCGCAGGAGTTGGTCAATGCCATGCCTGTTTCTGCTGTCACCAACTACCTGTTCCTCAACAATGGAGACCTGACCTTCCGGGATGTCACCCATGACTGGGGGATGGATATTCCTTATGTGGGTAACGGCGCGGCCTATGCGGACCTGGACAACGACGGAGATCTCGACCTGGTGGTCAATTGCCTGAATGGGCCTCTCATGATATGGGAGAACCACGCCGGCGAGATCCTGCATCATCATTATCTGACAGTTGTGCTGAAGGGCAAAAAGCCCAATACAGCAGCGATTGGCGCCAGGGTAACCCTCCGGGCCGGCGGGATGCAGCAGATGCAGGAGATGTATCCGACGAGAGGATATCAGTCCTCCGTCGACGACCGGCTGCATTTTGGCCTGGGCAAAGACAGCATCGTCGACCGTCTCGTCGTCCAGTGGCCGCTTGGCGACAGCTCTGTACTGGAAAATGTCCGAGCAGATGAGATATTGACCATCGAGGCGCCTCCCGCTCCTTCGGCCACGGCCGGCCTCTCCTCGCCGGGTGCTTCCCCATCTCGCTACACCTCGCCGGGCGCCTCCCCTTCCCCCCTCGATCCCTCTTCTCCCTCGAGCCCCGCCCCCCTCGAACGTCCTCTCCCCCTCTTCGAAGACCACACAATCGCCTCGGGCATCCAATTCGTTCAACCCCCCAACCCATATATAGATTTTAAATATCAACGCTGGCTCCCCTACGAGCTCACCCGCCAGGGCCCGGTACTTTGCAAGGCCGATGTCAACAAGGATGGCTTAGAAGACATCTTTGTAGGCGGATCGTACGGCCAACCAGGTGTTTTGTTCTTACAGGTAAAAGGAGGCCATTTTGTCAAAGCTCCTTCGCAGCCTTGGGCATCCGATGGCTCGCACGAAGATGCCGGCGTCTGCCTGTTCGATGCGGATGGCGATGGCAGCCCGGACCTCTATATTGTAAGCGGCGGTGATGAATTAACACTGACGGATGCTGATCGGCAGGACCGGCTGTATTTGAATGATGGAAAAGGAAATTTCAGGAAAGCCCCGCCCGATGCATTGCCCGTGATGAGCGGAACCCGATCCTGCGTGCGCGCCGCAGACTTCGATCATGACGGCAGAATGGATCTTTTCGTGGGCGGATTCGCATTGCCGGGACAATTCCCTCTTTCGGATGAGAGCCACCTGCTCCGCAATGACAGCAGAAATGGCCTGCCGCATTTCACGGATGTGACGGCTGCGATGGCCCCGGCCCTGCAGAATGCCGGTATCGTTACCGATGCGATATGGACCGATATCAATAAGGATGGCTGGCCTGATCTGCTGGTCGTTGGTCAGTGGATGCCGGTCCGATTGTATTTGGATGAAAAAGGTAAACTGACCGATCACTCGTCAGCCTATGGCCTTGACAGTACCGCCGGCCTTTGGACGGGGATCTTCCCGGTGAATATTAAGGGTGACACCGATTTTGTATTGGGCAACCTGGCCCCTAATACCGCTTTCACGGCCACCGGCGCCCACCCCATGCGGATTTACGCCGGGGACATCGACGGTGACGGCCGACTGGACCCTTTGTTGTGCTTTTATGTACAGGGAGTGAATAGCCCTTATGTATCCCGGGACGAATTGGTCGAACAGGTGCCGTCACTCAAAAAAAGATATCTTCATTATTCGGACTACGCCGATGCCACGCCCGCCGATATTTTCGGCCCAGAGGCGTTACAGCGGGCACAGATATTCGAAGTACAGGAACTCCGGAATTGCCTTTTAACCATGACCGGTGCCACCCTCACCGCACGCCTCACCCCCAACGCCCAGCCCGCCACCCCCCGCTTCCACCTCCAACCCTTACCCGTCGCAGCCCAGTTCAGCGCCGTCTGGGGAGTAGCCTGCGAAGACTTCGACGGCGACGGCCACAACGACCTCCTCCTGTGCGGCAACTTTTTCCCTTTCCGGACGCAGATCGGCCGCGAAGACGCTGGCAAAGGACTCGTACTGAAAGGTGACGGCCGGGGCGACTTTACCCCTTTGTTTTATGGATCTACCGGCCTGCTGTTGGATGGGGATGTCCGTGGTCTCCTGCCTGTCCGGATCAGCGATGGCCAGCAATGGTTCCTTATAGCACAGAATAGCGATACATTGCGGGTCATCAGGCGAGCGACGCACACCTCCGCACCCCGCCACCCATCTTCCGCATCCCCAAACCCCCCTCGATCGTGACCCCCCGCCGAACCATACCTTCAACCTTGTTGGTGCTGGCCACTATCGTCGTCTGTGTGGCCGGCCTGGCCCGCTGTGTCAGTGATACCACCGCCCCGGCAAAAAAAACCACAGAAAACACCAGCGCGACTCTCAACGCTGCCGGCGCGGCGTATTTCGGCCCGGACTCATGCACCCGCTGCCACCGATCCATCGCCAATAGCTTCGCCCACACCGCCCATGCCCTGGCATCCCACCCTTCGGAAAAAGAATTTATCAAGGGCAGCTTCCAGCGCGGAAAGAATACCTTTTCATTTAACGATTATAACAATCTCCCGGTCAATGTGAATGTGGTGATGGAAGAACGCGACAGCGGACTCTACCAAACTGCATACATCAATGGAATACCCCGGCGGTCCGAGCGATTCGGCGTTGTCATAGGATCGGGAAGGAAAGCGCAATCTTATCTATACTGGCGCGGGAATCAGCTCTTACAATTACCAGTCTCCTGGTTTTCGGCCACCGACAGCTGGGTCAACAGCCCGGGCTTTCCGACTGACCAGGTGAAATTCAACCGGCTGATCCCGGCCCATTGCATGGAATGTCATTCCACCATGGCGGAATTGCTGCCGACCACCGAAACGATCCCCGGCCCGAATCCACCGGCCTTCTTCAACCGGCAGCGGATGATCTATGGTATCAGCTGCGAGAATTGCCATGGCCCCGGCGCACGACATGTCGCATACCAATCGCAGCATCCGGAGGATCGGAAGGGGCGGTACGTCGTCAACCCTGCTTCTCTGTCCCGCCAGCAAAGTCTCGACGTGTGCGCCGCCTGTCATTCGGGTATCCGCAGCAGCCTGCAGCCACCCTTTTCTTTTGTTCCGGGCGATACGCTGGATCACTATTTCGGCCTGGGACCGCAGGCCGACTCCGCTCACGCAGAAGTACACGGCAATCAATATGGGCTCCTGGCGGCCAGTAAATGCTTTCGGCAGAGCGGTACGCTGGAGTGTCGATCCTGTCATGACAGTCATTCCGCGGAGAATGGCGATCTGGCTGTATATTCGCAGCGCTGTATGAACTGTCACCAGCCGGCCAGTCTGGCAGCACCACACCCTATGGGGACCGCCGTAAAAAGTAATTGTATCAATTGCCACATGCCCGTGCAGGCCTCGTCACTCGTCACGTTGATGGTGCCGGGGAAAAAAGCACTGACGCCTTTGTTGATTCGCAGTCATTTGATCGCCGTATATGCCGGCTCAAAACAACGATAATATGAGAATCTTTATTTTGTCCCTCCTGACGCTCACGATCCTCTGCACGACAAACGCGCAGAACCCCCACGCGCAACCCATCCCGACGCAGGCCCCCCACGCCTTTTCACTTGACAACAGCGTATTTCTGCTAGACGGCAAACCTTTCCGCATCATCAGCGGCGAGATGCACCCTGCCCGGATACCCCGGGAATACTGGCGGCACCGCATCCGCATGGCGAAGGCAATGGGATGCAATACCATCGCCGCTTATGTCTTCTGGAACTACCTGGAGGATTCGCCGGGCCACTTTGATTTCCGTACGGGAAACCACGATATCGCCGCCTTTATCCGCATGTGTAAGGAAGAAGGGATGTGGGTGCTGCTGCGACCCGGTCCCTATGTCTGCGCCGAATGGGACTGGGGTGGTCTGCCGACTTACCTGCTGAAGATCCCGGATATTAAGGTAAGGTGTATGGATCCGCGTTATATGATTGCGGTCAGCCGGTATGTAGCGAGACTGTCACAGGAGGTCAGCCCCTTACAGTGCAACCGGGGCGGCCCCATCCTGATGGTGCAGGTGGAGAACGAATATGGCAGCTATGCCAATGACCGGAACTACGTGAAAGCCTTGCACCGGCTATGGCAGCAAAACGGCATTACCGTTCCTTTTTATACCGCCGATGGACCAACGCCCTTCATGCTTGAGGCGGGTAGTCTGGATAGTTGTGCTATAGGACTGGATAGCGGGGGCGGCGACGCGGATTTTGACCAGGCTGCGAAGATCAATCCAAACATGCCTGCATTCAGCAGTGAAACGTATCCCGGATGGCTCACCCACTACAAAGAATCGTGGCAGCGCCCCGACACAGCTGGCATCATGAACGAGCTACGTTACCTGCTGTCCCATGGCCGGTCCTTCAATTTGTATGTCGTACATGGTGGAACCAATTTCGGTTTCAGTGCCGGCGCCAATGCCTTTACACCCGTACAGTTCCAGCCGGATGTCACCAGCTATGACTACGATGCGCCCATCAATGAGCAGGGCCAGGCAACGCCAAAATTTTATGCTTTACGCAATCTGATCGCAGAATATACAACCCACGCTCTACCGGAGATTCCGGCGCCCATCCCCGTCATGGAATTCCCCGAAGTCACCTTGCAGCCCTATACTACTGTATGGGATCATTTGCCTACGGCAAAACTGACGCCTACGCCGCAGCCGATGGAGTCATTCGGGCAGGGGAGTGGATTGATCCTGTACCGGACCCGGCTCATCGGTCATAAGAGCGGTAGTTTGACGATCACCGAGCCCCATGACTTTGCACTCGTATTCCTGAATGGCCGGTTGATAGATACCGTATACCGGGATGGTGGGCACTGGACAGTCAAACTGCCGGCAACAGATGTAAAGGACCCGGTGCTGGAGATCCTGGTCGAAGGCATGGGCCATATCAATTTCGCGCAATACATGATCGATCGTAAGGGCATCACCGATCGGGTGACCCTCGACGGGATGACGCTGATGAATTGGGAGACTTTCAACTTACCGCTGGATGATGCATTCATAAAACACCTTACCCCCACCTCCCCCGGCGCCCTCACCCGGCCCGGCATCTTCTTCAGAGCAGACTTTCAACTCGACAGCACCGCCGACACCTATATCGATATGAGCCGGTTCCGCAAAGGCATCGTATGGGTGAATGGCCACAACCTCGGCAGGTATTGGTATGTGGGACCGCAACAGCACCTCTATTGCCCTGCCTCCTGGTTGAAGAAGGGAAAGAATGAGATCGTCGTCCTCGACCTGCAGCAGACACAGCCGGCAAGTATCAAAGGGGTAAAAACATTGGAATAGCCAGCGTCTCTCATCCCATCACTATCAGCAGCGATCCACCTATTTCCGTATAAACCCCTGTACCGTTTTCGATCCATCTCCGCCCCTTACCACGATCAGATACCCGCCGGCGCTTAAAGCTGCCGTCTTGAAAGACAGCGTCGTCACCCCCGCATTCAGCTCCACTTCCTGCTGTTGCAAGACCTGTCCTCTCATATCCGTCAACTGCACTGTCGTCGTTTCGGCAGCGACTGTCGTCAGCTGAACTGACAACAGACCCTCCACCGGGTTGGGATACAATACTATCGCCGCGCCCGAAGCCCCGACTGTCAGGGAAATGATTTTACTATAGGTCAGACTCCCGTCCTGGTCTTCCATCTGCAACCTGTACAGCCAGGTTCCGGCTGCCAACCCATTGTCAGTGAAATGATACTGATTCGTCCCCGGCGTAGACTGGGCCGCCACCGACCCCACCGTCGCAAAAGCCGAGCTGTCCAGTCCGCGCTGGACAAAAAAAGTCTTCGTGTTCACTTCATTCGTCGTCGTCCAGTTCAGCAATGCATTATTGGTACCCTGCAATTGCCCGGTGAACGACAGCAGCGTCAACGGTAAAGTCGGAGGCGGGTATTCAAAATCTCCGCTGTAGATATAGAGCCCGCCGGTCCCGGTAACGTTGGCGGCGATGGAATATCCCAGTGTTTTACCATTGCTATCTGCAACGGAGTCAACCGATACGATGCTAACGTTCTCTGCCTGACCGGTGGAATAATAAAATGGTGTGGTGCCGGTACCCGTGAATTCGATGATGCTGAAAAATTGTGGAGTGTTATAAGGATCGAGTGGAAAAGGACTCGCATTCGGCACATTATGTGTCTCGATATAATTGTTATATTTATTAATATCATCTGCCGTGACATACAGCGTTAGCTGCGCCACCGAACTATCTGATGAAGAAATAATATCATAATGCCGGCCCAAAAAGGGCAGCTGCGCCACGACCAGCACTCCGGTATCCACAGTCTCCTTGATGGTGACATTGCCGGTTATGCTGTTGTTGTTGGTCATCGGCGTTAGGAGCGCGATCCGGTGAAAGGAATCGTCGGTAAAAAAGGTGGGGTTCAACGCGGCTGCGCTGCCATTCATCGGCGGAGCAACATATTGCTGTACCGTCTTCGTGCTGTCGGGTAAAGTATAGCTGACTGTTGCTTTCAACACTTCATGGCTCCCGGCATCCCCTAAATATAAATTGTTCGCCGAATCCTGGGCTATGCTGCTGAGCGAACTAAAGGTATATGGGAAATAGCCCGTACCTCCGGCGCCGGCGAAGGGAGTAATGATGCCTGTTCCCCCGTTGACGATCCGGATGTTATTATTCCCGTTATCCAGGATGTACAGGTTGGCGCGCACATCGCTCCATACATTGATGATATGACCAAATGTGGCAGTGGTGGCAGGACCATAATCGCCGGACAACCCGCGGCTGTTGCTGCCTCCTGCCACTGTCGTGATGTTGCCGTTGCTATCAACCTTTCGCACCGAATTGACAAAATTATCCGCGATATAGATGTTGCCTATAGGATCCGCGCTGATCCCGTTAGGCTTACCCAGCTGAGCCGCCGTGGCCTTGCCGCCGTCGCCGGAATAACCCGGCACTCCCGTACCTGCGATAGTCGTGATGATGCCGTTGGTATCGATCTTTCGGACTACCGCATCGATGCTATCACTGAAATACACGTTGCCCTTGTAATCGCCGCCCAGCCCGTTGATTCCCCGAATGGCGGCGCTCGTCGCAGGACCTCCGTCACCGCTGTAACCAGCGACGCCGGTACCGGCAAAAGTATGAATGATGCCGGCCAGATCAACCTTTCTTATCCGGTTGTCCCCTTGGGTACCTGTATAGATCTGACCCAGCGGATCCTTCCAAAGCCCGAAAGTTCCGGTCAGCAGAGCGCTGTCGGCCGGGCCGCCGTCTCCCGCATATCCCGGCGCTCCGGTCCCGATAAAAGGCTGGATATTGTCGTTATAGAGGGACGCATTCGAAAGGATCGTCACGAACGGTTGGGCCGCCGGCGGAATGCTCCGCACCGTGTTGCTGTCGGTAAAATAGACGTTCCCCCCCTGTTTGGCCGCCTGAACACCCCACGGCCCCGTATGGATCGAATCGATGCTCAGGTTGGGATTCGGAGTATATACGGTATCCCCGTCTCCTGCTATTCCTGCATAATACCTGTCCGATATGATCGATAGTACGTCTCCCCCTGATTTCTCAACCACCTGCGTCGAGGACTGGGGAATATTGGGAAACCCGCTGACATTATAATTTTGATTGTTCGTAAAAGCAATGGCACGCGGGTTATTGACCGGCGTGCTACCATATGGGGTATATTGATCGAGGATGGCGATCGTAGTCACGGCGGAATCGCCCACAATGCGGAGACGATTAACGCCTGCATCCGAAACATAGAGTGCACCGCTTATATCATACAGACCCGTGGGAATAACTACAGGCTGACTGCTATCTCCGGCGATCTCCGGTCCCGCCAATGAGAGGATCATCCCCGTGGTATCGATCTTCCGGATTCGCTGACCGCCTACCTCCCCGATATACAGATTACCTATGCCGTCCACGGCGAGAGAGTAGGGTGCGTTCAGCTCGGCGCTGGTAGCAGGAATACTGTCTCCATTATGCCCCGCGACACCAGTCCCTGCAATGGTTGTGATGATCCCGGCCGTATTGATCTTCCGGATCCGGTTATTCCCTTCGTCAGCAATGTAAATGTTTCCCGCCGCATCGACAGCGAGGCCGGTAGGATTGTTCAGCTGCGCGAGCTTTGCCGGGCCGCCGTCTCCGCTAAACCCCGGCACCCCTGTCCCCGCAATCGTCGTGATGATGCCCGAAAGTGTGATCTTGCGGAGCCGCTGACCCGGGTTTTCCGTCAGGTAGAGATTGCCGGTAGGGTCGAAGGCCAGGAAGCTCGGACCATTCAGCGTGGCATCCAACGCCAGACCACTATCGATGGCGCCCGCCGTCCCGCCGCCGGCCAACGGCCCCATATAACCATCAGGGGTTCGCCTATGCACGATGCCGCCGCTGTCCGCGATATACATCACCCCGCTCGTATCCATCACCATCCCGATCGGATAGACTAAACTCTGGCAGGTAGCGCATTGGTTGCTTCTCGTCCCGCCTCCCGCATAGACAGAAATACCGGTCAGTTGTGCCCGTGCCGTCGAAAAAAATAAAAGCGAAAACAGCAGGCATGCCATGCCCGCAAAGACAGGAGTAAAATTTTTCCTCATAGCCAATAGGTTTTAATGGCTTTGCGGATGATGAAATTTTAGCGGATGATAAAGATAAACTTTTTCAATCAAAACCTACTGCTGCCGACCAGCAGCGACCTGTGTTAGATCCTATAAACAAAACGCCTGCAATCTTTTGATTTACAGGCGTTTAATTTTTATTTCTGTTGCCCGACAAGGGCTCGAACCTCGACATACAGATCCAGAATCTGCCGTACTACCATTATACTATCGGGCAATGGGACGGCAAAACTAAGTAATTTTTGTCTCTTTTTCCCAAAATAAGCACCCTTTTTTGCGATTGCCCCCGCTCATGCCACCCGCTTGTCCTTTTCCCATCCCGGCACAAAATCGATTTCCTTCCTCGGCAAAAAGAACCCTAGTATACAGTTCGGATTGCGTATACAGATCTGGACATGGCTCTTCTCAAATAACCCTGCCCCTTCGAATGCCGGTCCGCCTTCGGTAAAAACTGCCCGGGTAGAATCAAAGATCTTACCATCTGTAAAACCTTTCTCTTTGATTTCTGCTTGTGCTTGGAGTAAATGTTTTTCGTGCATATGCTCGATGACAGCACAATCCAATTCCCTCAATATTTTATCCTTGTACTTGTCTTGAGGAAGATCTTTATTTTGGGGCATTTCCTTTCCGGCGGCCTTGTGGTAGTCTGCCATTGCTTTATAATTTACTTTCAGCATCTGAATGTATTTGGCATCCAGGAAGTCACAACAATAACCCAGATACAATATACCCCCGATAACAGCAGGATTTTGTATTGACCCACGCCTCATTTTATCCTCTGCCCATTGATAAGCCCTGGTATAATTATTCTCCCAAAAATACATGCCATGCCCCAGCCAGTCATAGGGCTGCCGACTGAAAATGATTTCATTTGGCTTATTAAGTAGTTGATCCCTAATAGCACGCTCACAACCATGGAAGCCAATAACCATATTTGGCTTAACGTCATACATACAAACATCAGCTAGGTTTAATTTCTTTAACGACCATAGCAAGATGCTTATACGGTTCAGTATAATTACCGTCCTTATCCAGAATACCGCAGCTCATGAGATGTGCAAGCGCCTCTTCTTTTGTCGCATTCTTGGCCCTTTCCGCTGATTTATTCGCGACATCCATCATCCATTCATACTCTTTATCAGTCATAGAATTCGATTTACCCCATAAAAATAAATCAAATAAAAAAGCACTTTGAAAAAACTTTTTCCCACTCGCCTTTCCCGTTTCCTTAAGCGTATCCCCTTACCCGCCACATCCCACTATCCCCTCTCATCATACACCCCAAACTCCGCAATCGCCGGCGGCGTATCAAATTGATCCATCATCACCCTCACCGCATCCCCCCACACCCGCTTAAACCGGTGTATCTTCACCCGTGTCTTATTATCCCCCTCCAACAGCGGCTTCCATACCCCGTTACTCCTATACTCCAACCGGTAATGACTGATATTCGCCTTGTCCTCCGTGATCACAATCGCATTGAACGGATGATCACCCACCAGCTCCACCTCATACCACGGCTCCTTCACCGTCGGATTGGACTGCCAGGAAGTCCCAAAATTATCGTCATTCCCAAAATCCATGATATTCATATCATCACTCCAACTGGAATTCGCAGGCATCCGCTTGGCTAGATTGTGCGAAATGATTGGCGCTTCGGTCTGCGGCAACACCACTGCCGGTGCATCATTCTTCCACCGCCGCCCAATCTCCGCCAAAGCCGCCAAAGCATTCTGATCAATCAACCCATCCCGATTCGGCGCTACATTCAAAATAAAATTGTCATATATCTTATTGTAAGGAATAATATCCTCATTCACCAGCATCGCAGGATCCTTCACCGCAGCACCCGGAAAAGAAGTCTTCCAAAACCACGCATCATTCAACGGCAGACAAGACAATGCAGGCAGCCGGTTCGTCGATGTCGAAATATGCTGACCCGCACCCTGTTCATACGACTTGATATCAGTATACATCAACGCCTCCGCTGGATATTTGGCCGAATTCAAATCCATCACCAGACATTTCGGCTGTAGTGATTTAATGAGCGAATAAATCTCCTCAAAAGGAACATCATCATAAGAAATACGCGACCAGGGCGCATCCCACCCGTCAATGATCAGCGCCGTGATCTCACCATAGTGCGTCAGCAACTCCGTCAGCTGCGCCTTGATCATATTGATGTGCTGCCGCGTGATCATCCCCGGCCGCAACCGGTGATGCGTATCCAGGATGCTGTAATACAGACAGACCTTCAACCCCTCCGCCCGAAAAGCATCGACATACTCTTTCACCACATCCCGCTTCAGCGGACTATTCATCACATTATAATCCGTGGTCTTCGTATCCCAGATGCAAAAGCCGCTGTGATGCTTCGTCGTCAGACAGCCATAGGTCATATTGGCGGATTTGGCCGCCGCGGCCCACTGCTTACAATCTAACTTGCCCGGATTAAACAATGAAGGCGACGCATCCGGATCCGCCCAGTCCTGATCCATAAAGGTGGGGATATTGAAATGGATGAACATGCCAAATCGCAGATCGACAAATTGCTGCTGCAGCTCATGCAGGCTGACCGTATTGGCCGCAGCATATTCGCTCCACAATTCATCAACCGTCTTACCGGTCAGCGTAACCCACAGCCCCGGCGAATAACTTCCGTCCCGCATCGCCGCATCCATCTGGTCCACGATCTTCTTATCCTTGTTATCCTGAACCCAGACCAAGAATCGCGCCGTCACCCGATAAGCATCCTGGTAACTTTGCCGGCTGCGATATTCCGGCAACGTCCACTTGCTGGCCACATTATTCACGCCAAAGACATACCGGGCGTAGTCCGCGATGCCTTTCTTGATCGTAGTCGAATCTTGTGCACTCGCCGTTGCCATTATCAGCAATCCCATGGCGGTGCCTAAAAATTTATTTCTCATTGGTCGTGATCTCGGTTTGGTCGTCATCTCAGTTTAGTCGCGATCTCGGTTTGGTCGTGATCTCAGTTTTTGGTTAAAGGATTGCTCTTATCAGTAGAAAACGAATAAGGAAAATCCGCTGCCTGTGTGCCCCTTGCTGTATTCGGCGTAGCACCCATCGTAAATTGAATCTCCCCTCCCTGCTGTATAGTCGAAAACGCGATCCAGTTCTTGTCCCATACCTGCCCGTTCAGCATCGCCTTCTGCACATACAAATTGGCAGCACTATTGCCTGGAGCACTGATGACAAACTGTTTGCCATTGTCCAGATGCAAGGTCAGTTTTTTGAACAGCGGCGCCCCCAGCACATACTGGTCAGTCCCTGGACAGACCGGGTAAAACCCTAGCGCCGAAAATACATACCAAGCGGATGTCTGACCATTGTCTTCATCCCCGCAATACCCATCCGGTGTCGCCTGGTACAGTTTACGCATCGATTCCCGAACCCAATATTGTGTCTTCCACGGCTCCCCGGCATACCCGTACAGGTACAACATATGCTGTATCGGCTGATTGCCATGCGCATACTGTCCCATGCCGGCGATCTGCATCTCCCGGATCTCATGGATCGTAAAACCATAATAGCTGTTGTCAAAGGTCGGCGGCATGATAAAGATCGAATCCAGCATCGACACAAAGAACTTTCTTCCGCCCATCAGATCGATCAGTCCCTGGATATCGTGAAAGACGCCCCAGCTATAATGCCAGCTGTTGCCCTCCGTAAAAGCATCTCCCCATTTAAAAGGGTTAAAGGGAGTTTCGAAACTGCCGTCCTGGTTCTTGCCCCGCATGAGCTTGTGCTCCGGATCGAAAAGATTCTTGTAGTTCATCGCCCGCGTAGCGTATATTTTCAATTCATCCGCCGGCCGATGCAACGCCTTGCCCAGTTGATAGATGCTGAAATCATCAAAAGCGTATTCCAACGACCGCGCAGCATTCTCATTAATACCCACGTTATAGGGTACATACCCCAGCTTGTTATAGTATTCAACCCCAACCCGACCCGTACCTTCCGGGCCTGCGTTGTTCGCGCCATGTAGCAGCGCGGCATATAAGGTTTGGATATCATAACCGCGATTACCCTTCAGATAGGCATCCGCCACCACACTGGCAGAGTTGTTGCCCACCATCACATCGCGGTAGCCGGGACTGCTCCATTCCGGTAGCCAGCCTCCTTCTTTATAATCGTTCACCAGCCCCGCCTGCATTTCCCGGTTGATGTCGGGATAGACGAGATTCAGGAATGGGTAAAGCGCGCGAAACGTATCCCAGAACCCTGTCCCGCCGAACAAATAACCGTCTTCCACTTTGCCATTGAACGGACTATAGTGCACGATCTTACCAGACGCATCCTTTTCATATAATTTCAATGGGAAGAACAACATCCGGTAGAGACAGGAATAAAAAGTCCGCATCTGGTCGATTGTTCCTCCTTCAGCGCTTACCCGGCTCAGTGTCTTGTTCCAGATCGCCCGGCCCTTGTCGGCAACCTGATCAAAGTTGTCGTTGCCGATCTCCTTCAGATTCTGTTCCGCCTGTTCGATGCTGATAAAAGAAGAGGCCACCCGCGCATTCAATATCGTCCCGCGTACAGCGGCGCTAAAGCCCACCATAGCCCCCACATGATCGTTCGTCAGTTCCATCGAATCCTGCAGCTGCTTGTCTTTCCAGGTATGCGTGCTCGTGAAAGGCTTGTCGAAGACGATCACGAAATAGTTTTTAAAATTCGACGGCACCCCTTCACTGTTGCGGGTAGAGTAACCGACGATCTTATTCTCACCGGGAATGACCTTGATGTAAGACCCCTTGTTGTAGGCATCGATCACAACATAGGCGCTATCCGTTCGGGGAAAGGTGATGCGGAACCGGGCCGCTCTTTCCGTCGGCGTGATCTCCGTGGTAATATCGTCATCGGCCAGATAAACGCTATAGTAGTATGGCTTCACGATCTCCGCCTTGTGCGAAAACCAGGACGCCCGACTATCTTCTGTAAAACGCATTCCGTTCACAGGCATAATGCTGAACTCACCATAATCATTCATCCACGGCGAAGGCTGATGCGTTTGCTTGAATCCCCGGATCTTCTGCGCCGTATAAGTATATTGCCAGCCATCTCCCATCTTCCCCGTCTGCGGTGTCCAGAAATTCATCCCCCATGGCAGCGCAATGGAAGGGTAGGTATTGCCATTCGACAGGTCGCCGAGCGACTGGCTTCCCATCAGGGGATTGACGTAATCGACCGGGTCGGTAACCTTGTCGACGAATTGGGCATTAGCAAGGTGACAGAAGATGAACAGCGTGCTAAATGCAAATAACGATTTTAGCATGTATAGTAAGTTTTACCCGGATTATGTGCCCGGCCGCGCAAAGATAATGGACCAGCGCACAACTTTGTCGTCTCTTCGGTACCTTTAACGGATGAAACAACTTCTTTGTCTCCTGATCTGCTGCACTGCCCTGTCAACCTTCGCGCAGGTCCCCCAAAAGGAACCCACCCTCGTCTCCTATGTCGATCCCTATATCGGCACAGGCGGCCACGGCCATACCTTCATGGGCGCAAGCGTCCCCTTCGGCGCCGTACAGGTGGGCCCCACTAATTTTAATAAAGGCTGGGACTGGTGCTCCGGCTACAATTATTCCGACAGTGTCGTCGTAGGCTTTTCTCAGAACCACCTGAATGGCACCGGTATCCCCGATCTGTGCGATGTGATGATCATGCCCTTCACCGGCGCCGTGCGGACCGAACCGGGTACACAGAACAATCCCACCGCAGGCTATTCCTCTCATTATGATCATCAGCATGAGGTCGCCCGGCCTAATTATTACTCTCTATGGCTGAAAGATCACCATGTGAAGGTCGAACTGACCGCGACGGAGCGCGTCGCCTTCCATCGATATCATTTTCCCGCCGATCGTCCCGGCCATATCATCATCGATCTCCTGCAGGGGAACTTCGATCAGGGCTGGCAGCATCCGAAGGCATATGGCTTCCTCCAAAAGCTTG
>JAMFSL010000164.1 GCA_026225275.1 Puia dinghuensis | reverse complement strand
TTGAAACCGGATCATTCGAGCTATGAACACGAGAGCCTGAAGGCTGCATTTCCTGAAGGGGACATCGGTTTTTTAAATAGCATTGCCCCGATCGGTACGCGTTTTCAGAATCCGTCACTGCTTGGTCCGGGAGGTCAGAAAGACATTCAGCTGAACTATGGTATGGTTAAAGGGACGCTATGGTTTGATTTTAGATAGACAATATTTGTTTTTGCTGCCTTCAGGGAAGTTGGTTTACTGTTTCACTAGCACGAAAGCCGCGTCCGATCCGATATAGTTGGTATGCGAATCGGTGCCGAACAATCTGGGCATCTCGAATTCCACCGTCCCGTTGGTACAATTGACGGGCTGATCTTTGATGAACTTACCGCGCCAGGTGTGATAGATCCTCAGCAAATAGTGTCCGTTGGGTATCGACCGCAGCGTCACCTTATCGCCAGCCACGTCCGTTACGACATTAACCACCCAGCCAAAGATGTACTGGTCGCTTTTCATGGCATAGGCGTTTCCATGAGCGGTAGTGACTTCAGCCGGGGCGATGCCAGTCAGTTGTGAGAAGGGGAGGGAATCGGTGAACCGGCGAATGCTCGTGATCTGATGCGTCAGGATATTATCGTTCAGCAGGTCCGAATACGCCCACCAGAAAGGCGTCATAGCCGTTCCGGTGGCCAGCGTCACCCAGAGGGCATCATGATACATGGAAAGATAGCCGGGCATGGAGGGATCGTAAAATACGTGATCCCAGCCTGTCTCGCCGATGATGACCGGTTTGCCATAAGCTGCCCACATCTTGCTGATCTCGCCGGCATAATTCGTATAACTGAGGACCAGTGGCGGCACTTTTGCGGAGTCCAGGGTGCTGGTGTTCAACACAGGCCAGCCCTGACGCTCGTATATTTCCCGGGCTGCCAGGTCGAAGGTCCGGTATCCCTGATCGAAGTACTGCTCTTTCGCGCCACTTCTTGTTCCGGTCGTAGGTCGGTTGTAGGGATCGTTCGCCTTAAAATAGTCATGTACTTTACCGGCCCATTTGGTCGCCATTGCGCTATCGCCCGACACCCAGCCGTCCGTGCCATTGATCTCGTCGACGATGAACCAGATACCGAGCGAGCGACTGTATCCCCAGCGGGCGATCATATACCGGTACAACTTTTCCTGTAACGCCCAGGCGGCGTCGCTGCGATAGAAATCTTTAGGCTTTGTGATCTGCTGATAGGGATTGGTTTCCCAGCGCTCGTTGCCGCCGCCCCAGGTGGTCTCCGACAGGAAGGCGTGGAACCACAGGTTAAGGCTCAGTTCCATGCCGCGTTGTTCGCAGAGTTCCAGCAGCTGGTCCAGGCGTCCACAGATATTCTGATCATAGCGTCCCAGGCCGCTGGCCTGTGTTTCCAGCGGGGTAATAAAGGAACTGAAAAAATTCACGCCCAGATTTTTCAGCCTATCCAGTTCTTCCGGTTTCACCCTGCCGGCATCGAAACCTGAATAGCCGTCGTTGTACCAAAGTCCTACGCCGTAGAAGGGGGTTCCGTCTCTATATTGCAGATAGCGTTTGTTAGGCGCAACCACCAGGGCGCCATGTAAGGGTGAAGGGGTGGCGATAAACGACTTGGCGTCACTGGTGGTTTCACCGTCTTTGTCTTTAATATGGATCGTATACTTCCAGGCGCCCGGCTCATTGGGGGAGAAGCGAACCTTCCAAAGTCCGCCAAAGGAGGCATAATAAAACCCATGGATCGGCCATTGTTTACCCGAGGGAGAGGTAAAAGCGGCGGTAATATCGATCTGATCCGGGTCGAAGGGATTCGTATAGTCGGCTTTCAATCCCATGCCGACTTCGAATTTATCGTACAGGCCGACGGTATCCGTCTGGCGCATAGTTGTAATAGCAGGCTGGGCGGAGGCTGATAGCAGGCCGCCGACAAGTAGCAGGAGGAAGAGGATCTTTTTCATATGTAGACATTTGATCGGTTAACTATTTGTCCAGTGTGAATGCGATGTATTTGCTGCCCGGCTTTTCACCCCGGCAGCCACCGTCTGCAATCGCAATATATTGTTTGCCATCAACGGAGTAAGTGATCGGGGTGGCGAAAGCGCCGGTAGGTAGCAGATATTCCCATACCACCTTCCCGGTCTTTTTGTCGAAGGCCCGCATCTTGTTGTCTTTGGTAGCGGCGATGAATAGCAGGCCGCCGTCGGTGACGAGGGGGCCGCCATATGACTCCGTACCGGTGACGGGCACTCCTTTGGCGGCGAGGGCGGGGTATTCGCCGAGCGGTACGCGCCAGAGATATTCACCAGTATTCAGGTCGATGGCGTTCAGGGTGCCCCATGGCGGTTTCGTTGCAGGGTAGCCTTCCTTATCCGTCCATTGCCGCCAGACTTTGAGAACGTAGTCGGGTTCGTAGGGGAAATCCGATTTTTTCGCACCGGGGGAAGCATTTTTGGCGCCGGATGCGGTGGTGGCTTCCGGCTGTGCGTGTTCGCCTTTTGGAAGGACCGCCCAGGGCCTGATCAAATAACCCGCGATGGCTTTGCGGTCTTCTTCCGACAGGGAGGGGAAGGCCGGCATCTTGCCGTTGCCGCTTTTGATAATGTCGGCGATGTCTTCCTGCGAGTGTTTGAATCCTACGCGCGTCAGATCCGGGTAGAGCCCGGGGCTGCCCTTCCTGTCGGCGCCATGACAAGCCGAACAGTTGGTGACGAAGAGGGCGTTGCCATGGGACAGGGACGCCAGTTCTTTCATCCAACCGGCCTTGGAGATCATTTGAAGATCCCAGAAGGCTTCGTTGGCGTTCTGGTAGAAGATACCATCCGGGTCCACGGCATTGCCGCCCCATTCTGCGCCGCCGCTATAACCCAGTAAGAGCGTACCTGCGGTGTCGGGCGCAAGGAATTTATTATAAGGCCGGCGGATCTGGTGGAGTTGTTGGAGCGCCAGGTCATGTGCAGCCGGGGAGAGATCCGTAACGTCGGAATCTGATAAGGTCTGCCGGGATAGGGGCAAAGGCTTCAGCGGATAGCGTTGTGTGGGATAAGGGTGTTCGCCGGGCAGGCCATCCGTCGGAACGGGGCGTTCTTCTACCGGAAAGAGAGAGACGCCGCTATCGCGGTCGAGGACATAGACCATGCCATCCTTCGTCGTTTGTACGACGACGTCGACGCTTTTGCCGTCGTGCCGGACCGTGGTAAGGTTCGGCGGGCAGGGGATGTCGCGGTCCCAGAGGTCGTGGTGAATGGTTTGATAAAACCACTGCATTTTACCTGTCTCCGTGTGAACGGCTACGATACAGTTGGCGAATAAGTTCATGCCGGTGCGTGCTCCGCCATAGAAATCAGCGGAGGGGCTTCCCGTACCAAAATACACCATTCCTCTTTTTTCGTCGGCCACTAGTCCTGCCCAGCAATTCGCTCCCCCGATTTTATTATAGGCGTCTTTCGGCCAGGTATCATAACCGAATTCACCGGGGAGGGGAACGGTATGGAAGACCCATTTCAGTTTACCGGTGACGACGTCGAAGGCGCGAATGTGGCCCGGTGCGGCGTCGCCGTCTTCCGATACAGCGCTGCCGATGATGAAAGTGTTGTTGCAGATCACGCCTGGCGTAGAGGCGGTCACCATTAAGGAGTCCACGGAATGATCGAGGCCTTCGCCTACGCCTTCGTGGAGGTTTACCACGCCGTTTTGACCAAAACCCTGCATGGGCTGGCCAGTCATGGCATTGATGGCATATAACCGATAGCCGGTAGTATAGAGGATGCGTTTGTCATCGCCATTTTCCCAATAGACCACGCCCCGGTTCGTATTGAACCGGAGTTTGTCATAGGACGGCGAAAATTTCCATAGTTGTTCGCCGGTGGCTGCGTTGACGGCGAAGAGATGCAGTTCGGGCGTCGTACCATAGAGGACGCCATCCACGACGATCGGCTGGCACTGGATCTCATGGCCCCTGCCGGTGGAGTCCGTATTCTCACCGGTGTCGTAGGTCCAGGCGACTTTGAGTTGCGCTACGTTGCCGCCGTTGATCTGATCCAGTGGCGAATAGCGGTTGCCGGCCCTATTGCCGCCATAATTCGGGTAGTCGATGCCGGTATTGGGATCGAAGGGGTGATGGTGCGGTTTGCAGCCTGTGAGTAGACCGATGCCTATGAGCACCAGGATGGAGGCTGCCACTGGGGCAGTCTTTCCGGGGCGGGGTTTTTTTCGTGCATCCGGCTGGTCATCACGGCTATCTGCCGGATCAGGTTCTTGCGGCGGTTTACGGTGCCACCAGGAGGCCAGTATTGAGCCGGTGATATTCATCAGGGGGCCGAAGATCGCCGGTGCAAGTCCGACCGTAGCTATTTTACCCATGCCTTTGGCCAGGCCCGAGGCGAGGCCGCCGTTCTGCATGCCTACTTCGATAGCCATAGTACGACAATCCCGTTCGCTCATGCGGAACAGCCGTCCTGACCAATACCCAAAACAATAGCCGCAAAGATTATGGATCAGAACCAGCAGGATCAGCAGGGGTCCGATAGTCAGCAGACTGTTCCTGCCTGCTGCCGTAATGATCGTGATAATAATCGCGATGCCGGCCATCGATACGATCGGCATCGCAGCATCCAGTCCTTTGATCTTTCCACTGAGGTAGCGGTTGAAGATCAGACCTGCGCCGATCGGGATGATCACCATTTTGATGATATCCAGCATCATCGATCCCACCTGGATATGGATAAACTGGCCGGCCAGCATTTTCATCAGCAGGGGAGTCAGCAATGGCGAGAGCAGGGTCGAAACGGCGGTGATCGTGATCGACAGGGCGAGGTTAGCCTTGGCGAGATAGGAGATGACATTAGATGCCATTCCGTTGGGTGAGCAGCCGATGAGGATGATCCCGGCGGCTATTTCCGGCGGCAGTCCGCTAAGGCTGGCCAGGGTAAAGCCAAGGAGCGGCATGATCAAAAAATGGCTGAAGACACCGATGACGACACCCTTCGGAGTACGGGCGACGCCTGCGAAGTCCTTCACGCTCATGGAAGTTCCCATACCGAACATGATGATCTGAATCAGCGGGGTGATCAGGCCGGCCAGTTTATACCCGTTGACTTCCAGAAAGTATTCCGGGAAATATAATGAGGTCGTCACGGCGGCGAAGATGACCAGGGTATAGGCGAAGCCTTTGAAACGGGGGTATCCCCGCGAGCCGATGGCTAGTGCCAGGAAACTCCCGATGAGGACGGGACCGCCGCGGTCGATTTGCCCGAAAAGAAAGATAATAATAAAAGATAACAGGCACAACAGACCTACGATAATTGCTGCCTGACTGAGAGTATTCTTTTTCACCGATACTGATTTTTAATGCTATCAACTGTAAATCCTGTCATGCGACCTTATATCATCCCATTCCGTCGTCGGGGCGAAATAACTTTTATCCTTTGCCGTCAGGTGCTGTTTAACCACTTCATCATTCAATTCGATGCCGAGTCCCGGAGCAGACAGCGGGACGTTGGCGTAGCCTTTCGTGATCAGGGCCCTGCCGTCCGTCGTCTTCACGAGACTTTCCCACCATGGCACATCGATCGAGTGGTGTTCCAGCGCCAGGAAGTTCTGGGTGGCTGCGGCGCAGTGAACATTGGCCATGAAGCTGACCGGGGTTCCTGCCTGGTGCATGGCCATGGCGATGCCATGTTCTTCCGCATAGTCACCGATGCGTTTCGTCTCCAGCAGGCCGCCGGAGGTGGCGATATCGGGATGAATGATATCGATGGCATGGATATCGATCAGCGGTTTGAAGTTCTTCAGGAGGTAAATATCTTCGCCCGTGAGGGTGGGCGTGTCCAGGGCGTCCGTGATCGTCTTCCACTGATCCGTCAATTCCCAGGAGACGATATCTTCCATCCAGGCCAGCCGGTATTTTTCGAGCGCTTTGCCGAGACGGATGCCGTTGTTGAGATCAAAATGACCATAGTGATCCGTCGATAGCGGGATGTCATAGCCCACCATGCTGCGAACGTTTTCCACTATTTTGGCCATTTCTTCAAAGCCTTTTTCTGTGATCTGGATCTGGGTAAAGGGATGTTCCGTATTCGCATACGACATGTATCCTCCTTCCCATTGCTGCAGGCGGGGTCCCCAGAAGTCTGCATTGACCAGGGTACCGGGAATGTCTTTGATCTCTTCGATGCCGATGTCCATCTTCAGCCAGGTATAGCCCTGGTCTTCCAACCGGTATTTAATGAGCTTTTGCTGGTCGGCGGGGGATTTGGCCTCCGGCGTATCTGCGTAGAGCCTGATCTTATCCCGGTATCTTCCGCCGAGCAGCTGCCAGGCGGGGACATTATAGGCTTTACCGCAGAGGTCCCACAGGGCCATCTCCACGCCGCAGACGCCACCGGCCTGGCGGCTTTGGCCGCCGAACTGGCGGATGATCTTGAAGATCATTTCGACGTTGCAGGGGTTCTGGCCGAGGATACGGCTTTTCAGCATCAGGGCATAACGTTCATCCGCACCGTCCCGTACTTCTCCCAAACCATAAATACCCTGGTTCGTATCGATACGGAGGATGGCTGTGCGGCCTACGTTCTGGACGACGGCATAACGCATGTCGGTGATCTTGAGATCCGATGGCGCCGATGTCCGGCGGACGCCGGAGGTGGTCTGCGCGATCGTGTCTTCGAAGGATAAATTGAACAGGCCGCCCAGAGCCATACCGCCGAGGGCTGTTTTTTTCAGAAAGCCGCGGCGGCCTTTATCGGAAATGTTTTGTGACATATGGGAATCGTTTGCAGCGTAGATCATTTCGCTGATCGGGTTAATAATTTCTTTCTTTGAGATAATCGTCGAGTTCCTTTTTGGACATCGGCAATTTGCCTGGATAGTGGTTCAGCCAGTCGAGGAAGTCTTTTTTGATATCATCCGTCCATTGGCTGTCTATCTGACCGGTGAGGTATTTCTTTTCCCGGAGGCGCTGGTGACCGAATTCATCCCGGAGTTCTGTCACTTCCGAAGTGATCACCACTTCCTGCACGAGATAGGCGGGGATGAAGATGACGCCCCATTTATTAGCCAGGACGACATCACCGGGAAGGACGACGGCGCGGCCGATGCGGATGGGTGCGTTGATCGAAGTCAGCATCATCTGCTGGATATAGGAAGGGTCTGTCCCCTTTAGCCAGGCATTGAAGCCTTTGATCTCACTCAATCCCTGGGGGTCTCTGGCGGACCCATAGAAAATGACGCCCCGGTGTGAGTGGGCATAGATCGAATTGCCGAGGTTGTCGCCGATCAGGGTGCCGTCGGCCATTTTCTCATAGCCGTCTGCGACGTAGACATCGCCGTCCTGCAGGATATCGATTGGCCAGGAATTCGTTCCCCCCTGTTGTCCGCGGCCTTCCGCTTTCCCTTCCGCTTTGATGACGTCGATGAGATCGGGCCGGGAGGGCATGTATTGGGCTGTTACGACGCGGCCGGTCATGACGCTGTCCGGGTTGATGACTGTCCAGTTGGCTTCGAACTGGTTTTGAAATCCTTTATTGCGGAGTACGCCCCAAACATCTTCATTGGAAATATCTTTCAGCCGTTCAAGGAGTTCGTCGGACACTTTAGGCCGGCCGTCGGGGAAGCGCTCGCCCTTCCACTGAGACGTCAGGGCCTTGATATACTCTGGTGAGGAGCCAACCTGCTGAGCCCGGGTAGAGAGGTAGCTGAAAAGAAAGAACGTGACAAGTAAGGATAGTCGAGTCATATGCGACAATTTTTTTGTGTACGTAAATTTAGGGACTGCGCGGCTGATTAACGATTGTTTTGCTGATTAGCGGCTGCTTTGCTCACGGATTCCATTAGGCCGCGAATATATCCATTGGCGTATAATACACCGATTGTGCTATAGCCGGGAAAGGAATTGCTGTCTTCGGCCATAGTCGGGACATGGTCCGGCCGGATCGGGCCCTTGAAACCGATGTCATAATAGGCCTTCATCGCTTCGTACATATCGATCTGGCCTTCGTCATGAAAACATTCTTCAAATTTGAACTTGCCGCCCCTGACATTCCTGAAATGGACAAAGTGAATGGCTTTGCGGGCGCCCAGTTCGCGGACTGTGGTGGGGATATCGACGCCCATGAGGGAGAAATTGCCCTGGCACATGGTGATACCGTTGTTAGGGCTGGGATACAGGTCCAGCATACGTTTGAAATTATCGACAGTCGTCATGATGCGGGAGATGCCCCGGATCTGGTCCACCTGGGGGTCGTCGGGATGCATGGCGAGCTTGATGCCTGCCTTTTCCGCCTCGGGTACGACTGCTTTGAGAAAGTATTCAAGGGTTTTCCAGAGCTGTTCTTTCGGCACCTGGCCGTATTGAGTGGGTGGTGCATCTTTGATGGCGTCATTGTCGAAGGCGGTGACGAGGGCGCCGCCACGGCCGCGTTTTTGATTGTCCGTGCGGTACCAGCCGATCGCCGGCATCCAGTTATAACAGATCGTATCTATGCCTACTTTGGATATATTATGCATAAAAGTGATGAAGTTGGATATCTCTTCATCCCTACCTTCGAGTCCCAGTTTGGTTTTTTCGCCCAGGGCCGGCGGCCCTTCGATGACCCTAAGTGTAAGGCCTTCGTTGTCCCAGGCGTTCTTTACGGCCTGGATGGCAGGCAGGTCCC
This sequence comes from Puia dinghuensis, assembly GCA_026225275.1. Taxonomy (GTDB): domain Bacteria; phylum Bacteroidota; class Bacteroidia; order Chitinophagales; family Chitinophagaceae; genus Puia; species Puia dinghuensis_B. Next base: position 656 of record JAMFSL010000164.1, on the reverse strand, counting down.
AGGGTTTGGCGTCATTGAGGCCTACCATTTTCGGGTTGATACCTGCTACGGCGCCCAGGACGTCCATTTGTTTGCAGAGGGCGATCTTGTGCTGGTTGAATCCGTCGAAATACGCTTCTGACATCTGCATGCCTGCGTCCCGGACAAGAGACCGCGCCAGGGCGCGGTCGATACCAGAAGCGGGAGCATTGTGCTCGGGCAGGTCAGGAATCCCGCGGGTTTCGCGGAGGGCGGCAGCCTGGTTTCGGGGGGTGGAGGAGCGGGGAAAGGCGAGTCCGGCGGCTTTTGCGGCCAATCCCCCTGTCGTCAGGGCAGAGGCTAAGACAGTACTCTTTTTGATGAATGCGCGTCGATTATCTTTCATTTGGGTTTGCTTTATCGTTAGACAATGTAAGACTTTATTTGCGGTTATAGTTTGCTGTTAGTATTTTAAAACCTGCCAGAACCGTAACATTCGATAAAGTAAGCGATTATTTGGAGAAAACAGCCGCTGTACGAGGACGGCTAAACCTGCTAAATCCTAAATCGCCAAGGAATTGATAAAATAGTACTATGTAAAGTCATGTTAAGTTTAGACATTTAAGCTGCCAAATAGAACGCCCATTATTCATTCAAAACATTGCTTGTGTATGTTGCTCCAAAACTCATCGGATCTG
>JAMFSL010000163.1 GCA_026225275.1 Puia dinghuensis | reverse complement strand
ATGCACTTATCTTTGCACTCCTTTCAACGGAAAAGTCCGCTAAAGGGAATGGGAGTTTAGCTCAGCTGGTTCAGAGCATCTGCCTTACAAGCAGAGGGTCGGCGGTTCGAACCCGTCAACTCCCACTGAAAGCCTTCGAGAAATCGAGGGCTTTTTTGTTTTCAGCTAACTCAATTGGGAGTTGCCTCAATTAACTTGATTTTCAAAGAATCAGAAAGAAAGGCGACCGCCAGGATGCCAGTCAGCAGGAAACACCACTTCAGATAATCGGTTGGGCGCGCTCTCTTAAAAAAAATTTTGAAATTAATATTATCAAAGTAACTTTGCAAAGTTAATGTGATAATATGACGACATCAAACGAAAGGGACAAAGGTTTAGCCCGGTTCATGGCGCCGCTGATCCTCAGCAATATGCTGAATCCGCTCAACTCTACTATGCTGGCGACGGCCGTTATTGCGATCGTTAGCCACTTCCACCAGGACACGGGTAGCGGTGCGCTGCTGATCGTGCCCTTGTACTTTACTTCCGCTATCGGTCAGCCTTTGATGGGTAGGCTTTGTGATATTTTCAACGCACACAAGATCAATTTATTAGGTCTGCTGCTGATCATGCTATCCGGTTTTCTCGGGTTCTTCGCAAAGGATTTCAACTGGCTGATCGCCTCCCGCATCGTGCTGGGACTAGGGTCCTCGGCGGCCTATCCATCTTCGATCACGATGATAAAGCGACGGTATCAGGCTCTCAACGTCGAGGTCCCCGGGATGGCGCTGGGGCTGATCGCCATCGCCGGCCAGGTCTCATTGGCATTTGGTCCATTTGTCGGGGGAATACTCCTGGAGAGTTTCGGCTGGCGGGGTATTTTTTTTGTCAATGTCCCGTTGGTGCTGATCGGCCTGCTGTTATCCGTCGGGATTAAAGTCGAGAAGGAAGAGAGGAAACACAAAAGTTTCGGGACAATAATCAAGGAGCTGGATATCGCCGGTCTGCTACTTTTTTCGGGTTTTCTGTACTTGTTTTTGCTCTGCCTGCTTTATTCGACAGGATTGTACATCCGGATCCCTGCCGCCGTCGTCCTGTTAATTGGTTTTATTGCGCATGAGCTGAACCACAAAAGGCCTTTCATCGATATCCGGGTTTTGAGCCTGAACTTTTTTTTGAATACGACCTTCCTGCGTCAGGCGTTCATCACCTTCGTCATGTACCTGCTTTTGTATGGCCTGCCCCAATGGATGGAACAAAGCAAAGGGCTTTCCCCTTCCGATGTGGGTCTGATCATGCTGCCATTGTCGTTGACCGCTACGGGGATCAGCCTACTGTTTTCGAAGAGTAAGAAAAGTACATTGCTGCTTTTGTATGGCACGATCTGCGTCATGGGTGTCGCAGTCGGGCTGTTTACCTTTAGCAAGGCCTCTTCCATCGTTCAAATTGTTTTTATTACCATCATCATGGGGGCCGGTACAGGACTGCTTAGCATTGCCAATCAATTTACGCTTTACAAAGAGGCCCCTCCGGGTGAAGTGGGCGTTTCCTTTGGTCTATACCGGACGGTAGGCTATATAGGGGCGATCATGGCGGGTTCCAGTCTGAAACATCAGTTCAGTAAATCCGCAAACGATCAGGGGATGCACATCCTGGGTATCTATGCGCTTGGTGCTTGTCTCATGATCGCCGTATTTATGCTTCCGCTCTTTTTCAAAAGAAGGGCCGTGCCTGTTAAAGTCACCATTTAATTCCAATAGCAACATGAAAGAAAAAACAGTCCTATATGAATAAGCAGAATATAGATGACTCGCTTCAGAAACAGGGTTTTTGCCTTCTCAGGACAGATGACTGTCCGGATCATTTATTGCAGCTTGATTCCCCACCAGGCCGGGGGTGCTTTGAGTTCTTTTGGATAAAAAAGGGAAGGGGAACCTGTTCCCTCGATGATGAAACGATCGTATTTGGACATTCAACGCTCTTTGTATTGCCCGGCCGCAGGTTTCAAATGCTTCATACGGTATCACCCATCCAGGGGTATTATATCGCCTTCTCGCCATCGTTCCTTTGTCCGCAAAGACCGGATGTTCATTTTTCCGAGCCTGCAAGTTGCTTCAGGCAGGCAAACAAAACCCATTTAGAGGCCGGTCTGGCGCTTCGGAGTGCGCTCGAGGAATCGGTCGACCTCCTGGAAATGAGTGTTTGGAGCGCCATCACCGGAGACAGGATCAGCAAGCAACTACAAACCCTTTTGTTTCGAATAGTCAGTCAGATCGAAAATAATACCGGACAGGAACTATCGGGCTATGCCCTGCTGGCGCGATTCCAGACGCTGGTGAAACGCGACTTGTGTTTAAACAAGTCTGCATCGGCGTATGCCAGGGAATTAGGGGTCTCGCCCAACCATATGAACCAGGTCGTCAAACGAATCACCGGCATGTCGGCCAGCTATCATATTGTCCAACATAAGATGGCAGAAGCAAAAAGACAGATCGTCTTGCAGCAGTGGGATTCGGAAACCATGGCTGCCTATCTGGGTTTTAAGCGCATTTCAGATTTCTGCAGGTTCTTTAAGACGAATACGCGAATGGACTTTTCGACCTTCAGCAAGAATACAATGGCACATTAGAGCGGCATTCACCATCAGTCAGGGGCCAGGTTGCTATGCAGCCTGGCCTGTTTTTATGCAGGACAATGCTATCAATAAATGGAACATATCATTTATCTTTAGCCCTTAACGATCTAATTTTTTGACATGCCAAAAATAACCGAAGGTGATCAGGAACTGGCAAAGGAGATCCGTAATATGGTAACCCTAATGAATCGCCGGTTGAGAAAACAGGTGAGCAATCCGGAACAATTGTCAGTAGCTGAAAGCACAGTGATCCAGGCGCTAATGATCAGTAACAATCTGACTCCGGGAGAGCTTTGCATTCAAATGAACGTTTCTACCCAATTTATGTCCCAGGTGCTTAGACGGCTGGTCAGTTTGAAATACATTCAAAAGAAGGGTGACAAGAGCGATAAGAGAAAGACGCTTATTTCCCTTACTGCCGCCGGCAAAAAGATGATCGAAACCACCCGCCATGAAAGGGAAGAATGGCTGGCACAAACAATTGCGTTCCTTTATACACAACAAGAAAAGGACCTGATAAAAAATGCAACGCAGCTAATCCTCAGGTTGAGTGAAAAGTAAGCACCTAACCAAAGTAGGATACCCTTTCTCAAACGAATAATACGCCCTTTAATTATAACGATTTTCAGTAATCGAAGATTACGAATAGAACCAGACAGGTAAAATGAAACAAGACAAACCAAGGAAGAATTTGATTTGTCCTGTTTCGCCACATCCGGATGCTATTTTCTAAGGCAGTTCAATCCCTGAATATCTCCTTTCAATAAGATGTAGGCGAATAATCAATTTAAAAGTAAGCGGTCAGTGTCCTACCTGACCTGCTCCCCAAGCTCCACCTTGATTCCCAGCACTTTCCATTCCGGAAGCACAGCAGGTTTTTCAATGACCAATGCATCGTCCTTCTGCGTCCAGTGGATTGTAGCCGAACTGCCCAGCAGCTTTACCGACCTGATCCGGCGATCGTTCAACTTAGAAGTTTTTCCCAGGGATTTGATCTTGATGTCGCCGGTCGGTACATCCAGTACAAAGGCATAGAGATTGTCGCCCTGCATCGTGAAACGTATATCCTCCGCAGTGTACCTCATCCGGTCTTCGTTGAAATTGCTGGCTTTGACCGTTGAGGCGCTTGCCGGGCGCTCGCCAAATAATTTCCAGGGACGTGAACCGTAAATGCCTTCGCCGTTGGCCGCGGTCCATTTTCCGATGTCATCGAGGGTATTAAGCATATCCGGTTCGAGATCGCCTTCCGGCGTCTGCACGATGTTGATCAGCAGATTACCATTCTTGCTTACGATATCGACCAGCATCCGCAGGATATCCGTCGCGCTCTTGTACTTCTGACCGGTGGCATAAAACCAGTCGCCGACAGAGGTATCGGTTTGCCAGGGGTAGAGACTAATTGTGTCCTGCACACCCCTTTCCAGGTCCTGCGCCCACATGCCGTCCGACGGCTCCTTGCAATTGTAGACGGCGGTCATTTCGCCATTGTGGTAGGCGAGGTTACCGTTGTAGAAATTGGCGAGCATGCTGCGGCCTGTATCCCCGAAAGGCAGAGGACTGTCGGAATAAAGGAGGTCGGGGTGATAATTATCCACCAGTTCTTTGACCACATTGTACCATTCTCCCGGCCATTCTGTACTGTTTGTCAGCCATCCGTTGTCATTGGGGGCGGCCCGGGTGTGATACAGGTCGGCATATTGCGGATCGTTGCCGTCGTACGGAACACCCTTGTACGGGCCGGAAGTGTCGGCCGAATGCGCGGCCTGAAACCAGGTATAGCTAGCGGCCAAGTGCTCTGAAACCCCGAACTTTAGTCCATATTTCTGTGCCGCTTTTTGCCATAAGCCCACGACGTCTTTGTGCGGTCCCATCTGTACCGCGTTCCAGCGGTGAATTTTGGAGTTCCACAAATAGAAATTGTCATGGTGACTGCCCATGCTCACGAAGTATTTCGCACCCGCCTTTTTGTAAAGAGCCATCAGTTTATCAGGGTCCCATTTTTCCGCCTTCCATAAGGGGATTATATCCTTGTACCCAAACTGTGAAGGATGGCCGTAGCGGGAAAGGTGGTCCTTGTAATCGTTGTCTCCCTGCTGGTACATCCTTCTCGCATACCAGTCGCCCCGCCTCGGAACGGCCTGCGGCCCCCAGTGCGCCCAGATGCCGAATTTGGCATCCTTGAACCATTCCGGGTACCGGTATTGTTTGAGCGATTCTGCTGTGGGCTTGTACGGCCCGTTGTTAACAGGCAACGGCTGGGCGCCGGCCATGTGGACTGCAATGGAAAACGTCGCCGCAATGGCAATAGTCTTATACATGTTCATCGAAAAATATATTTTATTGCGTGATCACATTGAATTCAGCATAGCCGGCCGCGTCGTCGTTCTGCGTGTTTTTCAAAGCACGGAACTTAATATAATGGGCTTGTACAGGCGAGAATTTTCTAATCTGCCATACCGGGTTGTTCAGGATATTGGAAAACTCCCCTCCATCCGCCAGTTTCCATTCCCTATTGTCCAAACTTACGTATAGTTGGTAGCTGGTGATCATACCGGCCGGCCGGCCCTGATCCGGTAGGTAGCGGAAACCGGCGAGGTCCTCCACCTTCCCCAGATCGATCACCAGGTCCACCGGCATCTTTCCCTCCCGCGGCTGTTGCCAGGCCGTCGCCGGGTCCCCGTCGAGCAGGTTGTATGCTTTTTCATCATCCGTCCCCAGGATCTTCCAATCTTTTCTTTTGATGTCGGATTGCTCGCTGATCTCCGGCGTGGTCAGCACCTGCGGGGCATTGAAAATGCCGATATTGGAGATCACCGGACAACTCTTCGCATCCGTTATCGTAAATCGCACCTGCGTCGCCTTAACCGCCGGAAAACACAAGATCCGTTTATATCCGATGGTCGTCCCCTTGGCTACCTCCTTCCATTCCCCGCCCATCAGTGCCTCGACCTTGAAAGCTCTCACCCGCTGCCCCAGACGAATATATTCCTGTGCCTCGAATCGATTGAAAGTCGCCGACCCACCGAGATCCAGCGTCATTGACGCCGTCGTTACGCTATCGTCCGTAGTCCAATAAGATTCTTTGTTGCCATCGATCGCGTTCTCCGCCGCGAACTTCTTCGCCCCGCCCCGAACATTCGAAGCCACGGCTATCGCCTTCCCTGCAAGGTTCACCGCAAATGCCGTTTTTACAGCTTCAGCAAATTCCAGCACGGCCTTCTCATCGTTTTCATGGATCAGGCCATGCCGGTCGATGGGGAAATTGAGCAGCAGGGTCCCATTGCGGCCCTCGGAGCTATAATAGATATCCAGCAGCTGCGGTAACGATTTCACCCTGCTGTCTTCATATTCGTGGTAAAACCATCCCGGGCGGATCGAGGTATTGACCTCTGCGGGTACCCATGAATCTCCATTCTCCACCCCGAAATGCAACATGTTATATGGAACGTCTCCGGTCGCATTCAATAAGCTCCAGTTCGTTTCACCCACATTCCCCGCTTCCGTTCCCACCCAGCGGAGATCGCCCCTGTCGCCACCATCGTTCCAGATAACCGCCCCGGGTTGTAGCTTGCGAACCAGCTTGTAAGTGTTCTTCCAGTCGTAATACGTTCTCCGGTCGATCTGGCGGGTCTCCCGGGCACCCCCGTAATAACCCGTGCCGCCGTTGGCGCCATCGAACCATACTTCGAAAATATCGCCATAGTTTGTCAGCAGTTCTCTCAGCTGATTCCTGAAATAAGTAATATACTCCGGTCGCCCATACATTGCACTGTTCCTGTCCCATGGCGACAAATAGATGCCCAGTTTCAAGCCGTATTCCTTGCAGGCATTGGCCAGATCGCGAACGATGTCGCCTTTCCCGCCGCGCCAGGGAGAATTTTTCACTGAATATTCCGCATATTTTGAAGGCCAAAGACAAAATCCGGAGTGATGCTTGACCGTGAGGATGATCCCCTTCATTCCCGCATCCCTGGCAACGCGCGCCCACTGGCGGCAATCCAGTTTATCGGGATTGAAGATCTTCGGATCTTCATCCCCATTCCCCCATTCCTGGTCCGTAAAGGTATTGACGGACAAATGGACGAATGCATAAAACTCCATATCCTGCCAACGCAGCTGATTTTCGGTGGGTACAGGGCCGCAGGGTTCGGGTGCGGCCATCTGGGCAGGGCAGTATCGGGTCAAAAAAAATAAAAAGCCGGTAACCAAAAAAAATCTCCTGATCATACCATGGGATTTAGCGCTCTGTGGCGCGGACAAGCAATACTTCGACATATAGGTACCTGATCGCCCTTAAGTAAAAGTATTTCAAATGTACAATCCGTACCTCCCGCCACAATGCATTAAAAAAGACTTTCTTTTATACAAATCCGACTTTTTTGTACCTTAACCCAAATTCCGTGCATGAACAAGCGGGTCCTTGGCCATATGTTCTCCCTGTTACACATTGACCACGTTAAGCTCAATGACAAATGGAATTATACCAATGTGATCAGTCCCTATTTCCGTATCTACTATATCGATGAAGGCGCAGGATTCGTTCTAAACGCCGGAGATAAATACCGGTTGGAGCCCGGTTTTATTTACATCATTCCGAGCTTCACCTTGTGTCACCTCCAATGTGACGACTTTCTCAGCCAGCACTTCCTCCATTTTTTCGAAGAGTCGGCAACTGGAATCTCCCTTTTCGAATACAACCGGAAAGTAATCAGGGAACGGGCACGGGAAATGGATATCCTGAACTTTCGACGGTTGCTCGAGATCAACCGGGGAAGAGGTATCAACCGTTCTGACAACCCGAAAGTGTATGAAAAGAATGCCTATTACAGGGATTACCAGCAATTGAACAAGACAGTCAACGACGCCGTTTACCTGGAGACACAAGGCATTATGTTGCAATTCATTGCCCGGTTCTTAGGTTCCCAGCATTTCAAGCTCAACAATCCTTCCCCCATGCCCTCGAAAATCCTCGAGGCAATCAGCTATATCCAGCTAAACCTTCATGACCAGCTCACCGTTTGCCATTTGGCTAAAAGAGTCAATTTGCATGAAGACTATTTTTCACGCTTATTTCTGCAGTTCACCGGAGAAAGACCTTTGGCCTATATCCATGCCAAACGGATCGAACGCGCGCAGTACCTTATCGCTACGACCAACATGCCCTATACTCAGATTGCCGAAGAAACCGGTTTTGCGAACCTGCCTTATTTCTCGAAGATCTTTAAAAAGGTCACGAAGCTCACGCCCGCTGAATACAAGCGATCGAATGAGCGCGTATAGACATACGCCATTTCTTAAAACACGATCACCGGCCGGCCTCGCAGTCCCCCGGCTGCAACCGCCTTTTGAGCGTCTGCAACCTGTTCGGGGGCGTATTCCCCGGCGACCTGAAGCGTAATGACTCCGCTTTCAACCATTTCCCGCAGCACGTCGAGCCCTTTCGTATTTTTCAGCACATCCGGTACCCACACCATTTTAATTTGAATGTCCCGCTCTCTTGAAATATCACCCAACCGGCGTACGGCAATGTATACGCCCCCATCACAAATGGCGGGGAAACTCTTCGCAACCAACACCGCCGTATCAATAAGTGCATCAACGCCGTCCGGGAATTGCCTGCGAATCGCATCGGCGAAACCAGCTCCACGTTCTACAACGAAGTTCGCGCCATAGCCGAGTACCCGGTCGCCTTCCTCCGGTTTCGCATCGGCGATCACGATCAGCCCCATTTTTCTCGCGGCGGCGATAGTGTAGCGCGCCAGAACGCCGGCCCCACCGGTAACAGCCAATACTTGCCCCGCTTTAAGTTCAGTCAGTTCGATCGCGCGAAGGGCGGTGAGCCCATTCATGGGCAGGGTGGCCGCCTGGGCGAAGGTTGCTCCCTTAGGCATCGGAACGACTGAGGCTGCAGGAACCACAATGTATGTCGCTTGTGCGCCGCCATCCGGCCTGAAGGCTGTGAGGGCAGTCATTACTTCCTCACCCACCCGAAGCCGCGACACGCCGGAGCCGACAGATTCGATCACTCCTGCCGCATCTGCGCCGGGTATTACGGGGAAACGCACCAAGCTATTTTCAATTTTACGCAGCAGTTCATCAGTTGGATTGACGCCTGCAGCTTTTACCCGGATGCGGACTTCGCCGGCTGCCGGTGGCCGCATGGCCCGGTCAACAATTTTGATGACCTCCGGGCCACCCAGGCCCTCATAGGTGATGGCCTTGCCAGACAATGTGCCTGGCGTTGATTCAATAATATCTTTCATATACTTGGTTACCATGGGTTGTTAACGACATGCCGGTCTACATGGGTGAAAAAGCATCCGGTAGGTCCGTCATCATCGATGCAGGCTAGCCAGACGGCTGGCCTGGCTCCCTGCTCAACGGTATAAGGCGCGTTTGGTCCGCCTGCATCTGTTTGGGTAAGACCGGGATCGGCGCTGTTAACCTTTATTCCTTCAGGTCTCAATTCTTTGGCCAACAATACCGTGAATATGTTCAATGCGGCTTTTGAAGCGGCATAAGGAATGCGTGGCGGCTTTGGGCCGTTCTGATGCAGGTGTTCGCTGGAGATCGTTACGGACCCGATTGAAGAAGACATATTGACTATACGCCCGGCCTTACTTTGCCTGATCAAAGGTAAAAAGGATTGGGTTACGCTTACTTGTGCCAGAAAGTTTGTTTCCAAAAAATCGAGTATTAGCCCTGGCTTTACACCACTGGGCAAGCCGTCGTCCGTTGCTTTGGGTAACCGGGCGGCGTTATTGATTAAAATGTCGAGATAACCGAACTTTTCAGTGACGACCCGGACCGCGTTGAAAATACTGTTCGCATCGGATATGTCCAATAAAACAAATAAAGCGTCAATATCTTCGGCGATCAGGCGATCGACGGCCGCCTGCCCCGCAATTGCATTCCTGGCTCCTACTAAAACCTTAATCTGCCTTTTGCCTAACTGACGCGCGATCTCGAAGCCCAATCCCCTGTTGGCCCCGGTAACTAAAGCTAGCTTTGCCCGTGATTCCATATTGTACTTTTGTGCAAGTTAGAACGACCCGAAACGGTTTGCGCTTGTCTTAAGGCAAGAAATCAGCGGACCGATTGTTGCATTTTCCGCCGAATCCGGCTCAGACTGGTATCGGTTACGCTTAGATAAGAAGCAATATACTTCAATGGAACCCTTTTGATCAATTCAGGCTCGTTCTTAAGAAAATGAAGATAGCGTTCACGCGCGTTGAGCCTTACCCTGAAAAGATTGCGCTGTTTGTAACTGACAAGAATCTTCTCATACAATAGCCTGCCAAACCTTTCGAAATCGGGGTGGTTTCTGAAAAGCGAATCCAGGTTTTTCTTGTCCAAACAAAGGATGAGAGAGTCTTCCAATGCTACCACATTGGTCTGACTTACTGCAGCACCGGAGAAACTTACCAATTCGCAAGTAAATGACTCTTCCTTGAAAAAAGCATTTGTGTACTCCGCGTGTTCTGCATCATGTGAATAAGATCGTAAAAGCCCCTGGTAGACGAATCCCCACCAATCACCATATTGGCCTTCTTTAAGCAGAAATTCACCTTTGCCTACTTTTCGGCAACGGAACAAAGCGGCGATATTAACGGCATCCTCATCCGTAACCGGGATGTAGAGGCGAAGTTGTTTTGTCAGCCAACTACAAATTTCATTTTCAGACATGATCGAAAAGTAATGCATATTTTATGGAAGCGGCTAATCAGAACTGGGTAAATATTCTTTTACGGATACGGCTTAGTGATTGCGGTTTTACGCCAACAAACGAGGCGATATGGTACTGGGAGAGCCTTTGCTGCAGATCTGCGTGGTTTTTCAAAAACCGCTCGTAACGAAGTTCAGGCGTTTCGGAATATAATGAACTGATATCCTGCAGTAATTTTAGAAAGACCGATTCAATTGCGACTCTGCCAAAACGTTCCCCTCCGCGAACGTTGGCATAAAATAGTTGCAGGTCAGCATGCGAAATAACATAAACTATACTCTCTTCTAAAGCCTGAATGTTTTTCGACGAAGGAATCTGAGGAAGAAAACTTTCATAGTTGCATACAAATTCATTTTCCTGGGAAAAGTCATATATTTTTTCCTCCCCATCCTGATTAATATAGAATCGCATTAGTCCCCTGGCCACAAATCCTATTTGTTTACAAATTCGTCCTTCTTCTAAAAAAAAGTCGCCCTTTTTATAAATCTTTCCCTTAAACAACGATGTCACGGTATCTATCTCTGTCGGGCTAAGCGTAATCACCTTTTGTATACTGGTCAATAAGCTGTTTATCATTTAGGTATCGCTTTAAATTGCCATCAACGTCTATATAGTTGCAAAGAACAAAAATATATAAAAAAACTTTGATTGCCTGTCGGCAGACACTGAACTTTTCTGAACGACCGTCTTTCGCAACTCCTTCTAAATGATTAGTTTTATATAGGCTGATTTTTTAATGACGCTCGTATTTGAGGTTTAGCTGCCAATAACACTACGCCGACCACCGAACAAATGATGGTCGCTACAATATGTGGCATCGCTTGTTGCACACCATTATAGCTTTTGCTGAATACGGTAAGCATATCGGAAACCGGAATGATTGTAGCCACAAATAACATCACCCCCAGGGCCCGACGTTCGTTCATCAAGACCAAAGCGCACAACAAGATTCCGGAGAATATATCCCTGATGCCTTTTATGTGATGAAAGGAATAATCTCCGTTTGAATTAAAGCGGATGCCGAATGCGGCTGTTGCTACTTCAGGAGAGAAAAAAAAGCGGGCTCCCAGGAAAACCATTCCCAGGCCCAATGAAAATGCGATTGCATAAGAGATTTTTGTTGTCATAATATTCCGTTTTTATATTATGACTCAAAATTACCCATGCCGCAGCAGGTATTAATGCACCTGGGTTAACAAAGCAATTCAAAATACACCCGGCAGATGGTTGATGGGCATCTGCGCCGGTTATCGGGCAGTCATCCCCGCCACCTGCAATTCTTTATAATCTACATATCCCCTTGAACCTGGCGTGTAAAGAGTGGACATATCCGCCTGGTTCAGTTCTGCTTTGGCGTAAATGCGTTCCGGCAGATCAGGGTTAGCCAAAAAGGACCGGCCGAAGGCGGTCAAGTCAGTTTTGCCATTCACTACTGCCTGTTCGGCGCTTTCAGGAGTAAGGCCATTACAAATGATCAGGGTACCGCCGAAAGCGTCTTTTATTTCCTTCAGAAAATCCTCCTTTACAGCAGGCGAAAGACCGATATGCAGGTACGCGATATCAAACTTACCTAACTGTGTTGCAAGGTATTGATAGGTCTCAACCACTTCATCAGTTTGATACGCTTTCAGATCACCCATAGTTGAAAAGGGTGAAAATCTGATCCCCACCTTGTCGTATCCTATGGCAATGCCAGCTGATTTAACCAGGTCGATCACGAATTTTGCGCGTGCCTTTAGGCTACCGCCGTATTCATCATTGCGATTATTCAAATTAGGGTTAAGGAATTGTTCGATCAGATAGCCATTTGCTCCGTGGAGTTCAATACCGTCGAAACCTGCTTCAACCGCATTGAGCGCTGCGGCAACGTGTCCTGCTATTACCTCTTTTACACCTTCTGTTGTCAGCGCTGTCGGCTGAGAATGATCCTGCAAGCCCTTAGTATCAGTAAAGATTTGCCCGGCCGCTTTCACCGCGGCTGCGCTTACAAGGTGCAAACCGCGGGGCAGGTTATCTTCGTGGCCTATCCTGCCGGTATGCATGAATTGGACAAATATTTTGCTGCCATCTGCATGTACGGCCTTCGTTATCTTCTTCCAGCCTTCTACTTGATCTTTAGAGTAAATACCAGGAATCCTCGGATAGCCTAAGGCTTCGGGCGTAGGCGCAATACCTTCGGTAATAATCAATCCGGCCCCGCTACGCTGACCGTAATATTCGGCCATCAAATCATTGGGGATATTGTCAATGGCGCGGCTCCTCGTCATTGGGGCCATGACCAACCTGTTTTTTAGGCTTAAGCCATTTTTGTTGAAGGGCTTTAATAATATATTTTCCATGTTTTATGTTTTTATATGTTGTTTAATTCTGCGATAAATTGTTCTACCGTTTGCCGTCGTCTTTACTAAAGTGCTTCATGACCATTTTTTTGGATTTTCCTTTTATTTGACCAATTGCTTGTCGAAGAAATTCGGGGGATAAACTATTTGTCCATGCTTCTTAGCAGTTGCCTGCAGTTTTTTTACAGATTCCGGCGTCATTGCCGGTGGGGGTAGAAAAGAATCAGCGGCTACAGGTTCGCCTATTTCCTCAAAGAATTCTTCCAGGCCCGCAGGAACAACCGTACAGAGCAGATGGGCTATCCTGTCAGTAACATTTTTAAAATTGTGGACAACCCCGCCTTCGGGGATCACCACAAAAGAACCTTTGTTTGCAACGTATGACCCGGCTTCAGAATGAACCTCCACCTCACCGTCGATTATGTAAAAGGACTCATAAAAGCTGGTATGTGAATGCGGACCCGGACCACTTCCGGGAGGAATCAACATATCAATGGTTGAAAAAGCGCCTTTTGTTTGTTTACCAGAAACGAGAATACGGTAGTTATCGCCTACCACGGATAATATTTCACCGCCCTGGGGCCCAATTGTTATTGGTGCTGATTTAGAATCACTCATGTAATTGAAATTTTATTGAGAATAATTAAATACAATTTATTAGCACCGTAGACCGAAAACAATCCTTAGTGGCCTTAACTGGCTCTATGTAAGCCCATTAATGACATAAACAGGACGGAGTAGCCTAAGTAAGCTGCTTTGAAGCCTTACAGCTTCGACTGATAATATGAGCTTTTGGGATATTTGACTCGCTTAAAAAATCACCGTAACTACCCGGTTAATGTGTGAATTAAGCCGCCTTAAGAAGAAGATGGATTGCGCAAAGATAACGTAACCGGTTGATTATTCGACGATAAAAGAATAGTCGTGAAAGACGATAGGGAGCCTGTAATTTTAAAAAATAGTCTGTTTGGCCGCGTGCCGACCGAAATCAAGTGCAGCAAAATACAGCTTTAAGGAATGAAATTCGTTGTTACGCAGAAGTACTCTGAGGATTTAGAGTAAATTCGTTTGTTACATGCCTATTAACACCGAAAATAAAATGCCTGTCGAATTTGAATTTCAGGTCAAAAAGGGGTTTCATTTCTTATCCGCTTTTGCAGACAGGTTTAATACGACTGTTTACAAGGATCGGGTATATCTTCCTGACATGCTGGGGGAGGGTTATATTCAGCAAGTACTTTTGGACGGTTTATCAATATTCATTCACAATTACAGATTGCGACAGGAATTTGTAATAAAAAGCCAAGCATCGTTTGCGAATAATGGTATTAGGATGAAATTCGACCGGTCAAAATCCATAAAATACAGTGAACAGTATCTCGATCCTTTTTTTAATCAATCCAAAGGGTTTGAAGTTGAAATTGGAACCTGCAACATAAATACCGAACTGAGGATGCCTGCAAATCAGGAGGTAAATTTTATGATCATCGGGACACCACGCGAAAACCTGCTGAAGATATTAAAATTAGCTGGTGAAGACTTCCCGATAATAGATATGGTAAGGGCGCACCCTTCGTTTGTTATCCATGAATTGATAACCCCTGAAATGGACAACGTTTTAACGGAACTTATCCGGATAAATCCTTCTGCTTGGATGCCCGATTTACTGTATGAAGCAAAAGCGCGCGAGTTAATTTATTATCTCTTTGAAACTTTATTAAAGCGCTCAATTGACAGACCTTTGAAGGTAACTAAAGTTGATGCCGAAAAAATATATGGCGTCCGTCTTGCGCTGCTTGAAGATTTGGCAAAGTGTCCGCAACTATCCGATCTTGCGAGAATTTCGGGTTTGGGACTGACCAAATTAAAAAAGCTTTTCAATCAAATATTTGGAACAAGTATTTACAATTATTTTCAAAACGCACGGATGACTGAAGCTGCCAACTTGCTAAATGTCATGTCTGTATCAGAAGTTGGCTACAAACTCGGCTTTACGAATTTAAGTCATTTCACTCGCCTATTCGCGAAACATCATCAGGTAAAACCCAAGTATTTCAAAAACAAGCTAAGTGTGCAGGTTATGCACAAAGAGAGAAGTTGTATCGACCCCCAATAACTTAGACAGTTTTCTAAAGACAATTTAGTAGTCCACCTTATTCGGGCAAAAGATTCGGACCCACCCCATGCTCCAGCAGTCTGATATCATATCCAGGTCCCGCCGAGCCGCCAGGTAACCCCTTGAATTTCACCCGTATAAAACTTTTCTTCGCCACCATCGCATCCGGTATCGGATACTCCACATGGAAAAATTGCGACTGGTTCCATTTTCCCGTGTTGTCTATTGTCGCCAGCTGCTGATCGTCGACATAGATCACAAACCGCCGGCTACCCCACTCCACCCCCCAATAACGCAGCAACAGGCTCAGACCAGCCTTGCCCCGGGTAGGTTGACTCGCCAGATCGCCGGAATAATCCGAACTCTCTGCGCGCAACCCCAACTGGTAACCAAAATCTCCGATCGCGCTGGTGAAAGAAACATAGGAAGCATATACGTCGTTGTCGTTCTTATAATTCGTGCTCGCTGCAGGGATCAGGAGATATTGTTTGGCCGAATCGCAAGACCGGTTTGGATGGGGGGCCTTAGGGGATATATGCCTGATGATCTTTCCGGCTTTGTAGAGGGTTTACTACAAAACCGTCATATTCGCCCCTATCCGGGATGCATAGGATGCCCTATTTTTTTCAGCGATCCGGAGATGCATCTTTGTATGGTCAAAGCGAAACCGTACCAAAATCCATTATCCGAAAAATCAGCTATTGACATCCAAACGTCCAAGGCAAACCAACGGATCCTGTGAAGGCTAAGATCAAAGGCTCCGAATAAGCCGGCTGTTTATAAAAATGGCCGGCTTGTTTTCGGTGTCCGATCGGGACCATCGAACCATTTTATTCGATATCTAAACCTAAAACCAATGGCAACCAATGCTGACCTAAAGATCTTTTTAGTCGACGACGAGCCTTATTGCCTCGATCTGTATGGACGCTACCTGCAAAACCTGGGATATGGCAATGTACAGTATTTCAGTAAGAGCGCCGACTGCCTCGATCAGCTGATCTTACAACCTGATCTTATCTTCCTCGATTACAATATGGATAATCTTAACGGCATCGATGTGCTGAAGAAGATCAAGCGTTTCGATCCCAACATCTCGATCGTATTCCTTTCAGGCCAGAGGGAAATATCCATAGCTCTCAATGCCCTGAAATATGGAGCGCTGGATTATATCAGAAAAGAGGACATTGATGAAGTCAGGCTGGACATCTGCATGAAAAGGGTCATCTACGTAAAAGAAAACGTATCCAATAGCAGCGTCTTAACCGGCCTTTTCATCAACCAGATCATCGTTTTGGCCTATTGGCTCGGGATACTAAAAAATAAAATGGCATCGCATGGAAATCATCCACCTTATATTAGGCAAGGCTAACCCCGAAAGAATGAACGGCGTGAACAAGGTCGTCCATGAAATGGCCACCAACCAAGTGGAAAACGGTTATCCCGTGCAGGTCTGGGGCATTACACGCCATCCGGAACATGACTATCCTGAAAGGATATTTACTACCCGGTTATTTCCGGCCTGCCAGAACCCCTTCCGGATCGATCCCTTTCTGAGGCAGGCCTTCCTCGACTATAAAGGCAGGATCGTTGTCCATATTCACGGGGCCTTTATACCGGTCTTTTACACCATCAGCGGGTTCCTGCACAAAAATAATATTCCCTTTATCATTACTCCTCATAGTACCTATAACAGGGTGATGATGAAGAAGAACGCGATCCGCAAGAAATTATATTTCCAGTTTTTTGAAAAACCGTTACTAAAGCGATCTTTCGGTATCCATCTGCTGGGAAAATCGGAGTGGAAAGGTCTAGGCGATATTTATCACAACAAAAAATCCGTCATCCTGCCTTACGGATTTACCCGGGTGGAAATAAAGGATACCCTACCTAAAGCAACCCGCTTTTCCGTGGTGTATTGTGGCCGTCTGGACACTTATTCCAAAGGATTGGATATCCTGGTGAAAGGATTTGCCCTCTTTAGCCGGCTTCACCCGGATGCGCAATTGATCCTGATCGGCGATGGCAAGGATAAGAGGAGACTTCAAGAGTTATGCCGGGAGTTGGATCTGGCCGCATCCGTCATTTTCCGGGGCAGCGTTTTCGGAAAAGCCAAGACCCGTCTTCTTCGGGAATGCCATGTATTTGCCCACCCTTCGCGGACGGACGGCATACCGGCCAGTATTGTGGAGGCCGCTTCGCTCGGTCTGCCTTGCGTGGTCTCCGACGGAACCAATATGGGCGAACGCGTCGCGAGGTTCGATGCCGGTTATACGATGAAAAGCCTGGATAAGTTGGAACTTGCCAGGGGATTGGCGGAGATGTATGATCGAATAATGATCCATGGTGTCGGTGCGTCATTAGAAGCCAATGCAAGGGGCATGATCGATGTTGATTTTCATTGGCCGGAGATACTCGCACATTTCAACACCATTTACCATAAAGCACTGCTGTCAACTACAATAAATTGGAAAAGAATAACCCAACTACAGCCCAGGCGCCTTTTTTAAAAGGGATCAACCTGCTCCTCCTTGGCGTCTTTACCT